>JAMFRX010000319.1 GCA_026224995.1 Puia dinghuensis | reverse complement strand
TGCGGGAGCAGGTGGAGGACATCATTAAAGGTCATTCCAATGTGGTGCATGTGGCAGGGCATGACCATACGCTGCAGCTGCTGGAGCATGATAGCGTATACTATGTCGTGAGCGGGGCGGGGTCCAAGGATTCCCGTGTAAAGATGGGCCGCAATTCCCTGATGGCGAAACAGGATATCGGCTTTGCCACGATCGAGGTGCATGCCAGCGGCCGGTCGGAGATCCACTTTTATACGGTGGGCGCGACGGACCTGGACAAGGCGTTCTATACCGCTGCTTTGGCGCCGTTGCGGCCGCATGTGGATACGATGGCCGTTGTGCGATCTTTCCCCGACAGTGTAGTGATCGTGGGCGATTCCGAATTTTTGGCCGGCGGGTTGCGGCGGTTCCTGTTGGGCGCTAATTACAGAAAAGAATGGTCGATACCGATAAAGGTGAAAGTCCTCGATATGACCGGCTGGACGCCCTTGCAACGCGGCGGTGGTCTTGAGACGCGGGGACTGCGGATGGTGAATGCCCAGGGCGTGTCGTTTGCGTTACGGGGAGTGAAGAAATATGTAACCGATGGTGCGGTCCCGGTGAGCCTGCAGGGTGATCAATTCGTGAAGGACATCATTACGGATGGCGTGTCTGCATCCTATCCCTATGCGGCTATGAGCATACCGCCGCTGGCGGATGCCATGCATGTGCCCCATGCGCATCCAACGCTGGTGTATGTCCCGGATGACCCGCGGCTGGGGCGGTTCCGGCAAGACTTTGGGAACCTGTTCGCCTTTTTGGAAGAGCATGAGCCGGGCAATGGGAAGAAGACCTATAATATGTACGATGTAGAGATCATGATCAAGAAAGACAACGACAACCTCATCGACCAGCAGGCGACGCTCAGGGCCCGGCTGCTGGATATGTTCGTGATGGACTTCGACCGGCATGAAGACCAGTGGCGCTGGATGGAGGAGGATAATGGGAAGGTCAAGATGCTGTCACCCGTGCCGCGCGACCGCGACCAACCCTTCTTTATCAACCAGGGAATACTGCCTTATATAGCGGGTTCGGCCTGGGCGGCCCCGCAGCTGCAGGGATTCCGGTCGAAGGCGAGGAATATCAACAGCTACAATTTAAATGCGCGGAACTTCGACCGCAACTACATGAACGAGCTTTCCGCGGAGGACTGGAAGAAGGCGACGGAGATCGCGCTGGCGGCGATGACCGATTCGCTGATCGAGGCTTCGCTGAAGCTGCAGCCTGTGGAGATACAGGGCCACACCATGAACTCCATCATCGCCCGGCTCAAGGAGCGACGGAAGTACTTTGAAGCGGAGATGATGACCTATTACCGTTTCCTCGCCAGGAATGTCAGCGTCTATGGCAGTGACAAGCAGGAGCTGTTCGACGTAGAGCGTAAGGGCAGCGATTCGGTGATCGTCACGGTTTACAAGATCAACAAGGACGGCAAGAGCAATAAGACGATCTACCGGCGGGTCTTTCTGGCGGGCGAGACGCGGGAGGTCCGGCTATATGGGCTGGGCGGGGACGACCAATTCCATGTCCATGGCGAAGGCGGCGGCGGCATCGTCGTGCGGATCATCGGTGGACCGGGTAACGACAGCTACAACAACGAGGCCAGGGCGCCTGCAGGGAAGACGAAGATCTATGACCTGAGCACGGAGAAGAATGTGTTTACGGGACAGGGTTCTTACCGGACCTTTTTGTCGGAAGATGCCAGCGTGAATGCCGTGAACAAGCTGGGATATAAATACGATATCATAGCGCCTTTGCTGACGGCCTCCTACAACCCCGATGACGGCGTCTTCCTGGGGGCGGGGTTCAGGTATACGACGCAGGGCTTTCATAAGGAACCGTATAAGACCTTGCAGACGCTTACGGCCACGCATTCTTTGGCGACGAAGGCCTACGGCTTCAAGTATGGTTTCGAGGCTATCGACGCGATCGGGAAGCTGGACTTTCTTGCCGATGCGGAGGTGAAGGCGCCGGACAATACCATCAACTTCTTTGGCTTCGGGAATGAAACGGTCTACAATAAGAATGAGAAGGATGGGGTCCGTTATTACAGGGCCCGTTATGACAGCTATGACTTCGACCTGCTGCTTCGCAAACGGTGGGGGACCGTGTTCTCGTTTGCGGCTGGCCCGGCCTTCGAGTATTTTACGGTGGACAGCGCCGACAACTTTGACCGGTTCGTCAACCAGACCAATATCAATGGGCTGGATAAGGCTGAGCTTTACCAGGCCAAGGCCTATGTCGGCGGGCGGGCCTTGCTGACGATCGACAACCGCAACGATAAGATACTGCCTTCCAGAGGTATCTTTTGGGAAACGAAGTTCAGCACCTATGGGGGTGTGAACAGTGCGAGCCATAGCTATTCGCGGCTGAATACGGACCTGGCTGTCTATAGCAGCTTCGACAGCAGGGCGACTGTAGTGATCGCCAATAAGGTGGGCTGGGGCAAGAGCTTTGGCGACTATGACTTCTACAATGCGCAGTTCCTGGGCGCGCTGGAGAACCTGCGGGGCTACCGCAAGTTCCGGTTCGCGGGGGATGAGGCGTTCTACCATAATATTGACCTGCGGCTCAAGCTGGCACAGTTCAATACGTATTTCTTTCCCGGATCCTTTGGGCTGCTGTTCTTCAATGATGTAGGGCGGGTATGGGAGCATGGGCAGCAGAGTGATCAGTGGCATGACGGGTATGGCGGAGGGTTTTGGATCAGTCCTTTGCAGAAGCTGGTGGTGTCGGCGAGCTATGGGGCGGGTACAGACGGCGGGGTAGTTATTTTTAAACTGGGGTTCCAATACTGATAGTGTATTATAGCAATAAAGCAGGCCGGGTGTGCGTTCTCGAAGCCAACCCGGGCTTCGTATGTATGTGTTTGACCGCTTTTTATGGTGTCTTTTGCTAACGTTCGTTTCAGCCGCGGCCTGCCCCCAATCAGCAAACCTTTCTTTTGAGCATATGGGGACGGCCCAGGGGCTGTCGCATAGCAATGTGATCTGTACTCTGGAAGACAGCCGGGGGTTCCTTTGGTTTGGGACGCGGGAGGGGCTGAACCGGTATGACGGGTATACCTTTACTGTTTACAAGAATAAGATCGGAGATGATAAGAGCCTGTCCAACAACCTGATAAACGGGATCGTCGAAGATGCGAAAGGGTATCTCTGGATCGGCACCTGGGGTGGGGGGCTGGATCGCTATGACCGGCAGACCGATGAATTCGTGCATTTCAGGCATGACCCTGCCAATCCTGCCAGCTTATCCAGCAATATTGTGCTGGCCCTGTTGCTGGACAGCCGGGGTTCTGTCTGGATCGGGACGGAGGATGGGGGCCTGGACCGGATGGACTCAAGTGGCCGGTTCCAGCATTTTGTCCACCGGGAGGGTGACGACAGGAGCCTGGGCAGCAATTATGTGAAGGGGCTATTTGAGGATGCGGATCATCGGCTCTGGGTGGCGACCGTTGGCAGCGGACTCAACCTGCTGGAGCGGAATACAGGGACTTTTCAGCGGATGGTGCATGATCCGAAGAACCCGAATTCCATTACCAGCAATGATGTGGCTTCGGTGTACGAGGATCGCCGGGGCAGGCTTTGGGTAGGAACTTATTACGGGCTGAACCTGCTGGACAGGTCCAACGGCCATTTTCAATACTTTGGCAAGGGTGCGGCCAATGCTGAAGGCATTCCCAGGAACATGGTCAACTCTTTGGGGGAAGACGCGGAAGGGAATGTCTGGGTAGGGACGGAGAACGATGGGCTGGTGGTCATCGATAGCGCGGGAGGGTTGCATCATTATCGACATGACGACATCGATCCGAGCAGCATCGGGACGAATTCGCTATATGCCATCTACCGGGATTCCAAGAAGAATATGTGGGTCGGGTCTTTTGCCGGAGGGCTGGACTTCGTGAATCGCGACAACAGGAAGTTCGCGCATTACCGGCATAACAGTTCACCCTATAGCCTTAGCGACAACCATGTGCTTTGCATGTATGAGGATCGCAACAACAATATCTGGATCGGTACGGATGGGGGCGGTCTCAACCTGTTCAACAGGAAAACGGAGCGGTTCACCCATTTTCCGCATATCTCCGGCAATCCGAAGACCATCTGCAGCAATTATGTCCTGCGGGTGATGGAAGACAGCAAGGATAATTTTTGGGTTGGCAGCTGGGCCGAAGGGTTGACCATCTTCAACCGGCGGAGCAATAGCTATACGCACTACAAGCATGATCCCGACGACCCGCACAGTCTGAGCAACAACAATGCCTGGGTATTTTGTGAGGACAGGGAGCAGCGGATCTGGGTGGGCACCTATGGCGGCGGACTGGAGCTGTATGACCCGGAGCATCGTTCGTTCATCCATTACCAGCACCACGATGACGACCCGGGCAGCCTGGGCAACGATAAGGTCCATGCCATTTTGCAGGACAGGGCGGGCAGGATGTGGCTCGGCATGGATGGCGGCGGGATCGACCTCTTCGATCCGCTGACAGGGCATTTCGCGCATTACCGGCATTCCGACAACAAGAACAGCCTCTGTGGCGACAATGTGACCAATATCACCGAAGACAAGGCCGGCAATCTCTGGATCTCTACTACGGAAGGGCTGAGCCGATATGAGACCAATGCCAACCGGTTCACCAACTATACGTCCCGCGACGGGCTGCCTGACGACGTGATCTTCGGCGTGCTGGAAGACTCCACGGGTAACTTTTGGATCAGCACCAATAAAGGGCTGTGCCGGTTCGACGTTGCGCATCACCACATGAAAAACTATGGGGTGGCGGATGGGCTGCAAGCCAATGAATTCAAGGAGCAGGCGTACTGTAAGAGCAGGTCGGGCGCGCTATATTTTGGCGGGGTTAACGGATTCAACGTGATCATTCCCGATAGTATCCGGGCGGAGCCGTTCGATCCACCGCTGGTGATGACCAATTTCCAGGTATTCAACAAGGAAGTCCCTATCGGGGGGAACGGAAAGGATGCATCGATGCTGGAGCGGAGCATAACGGAGACCAAGGAGATCGTGCTGCCCTATAAGAGCTCGGTGTTTTCGCTGCTCTTCGCCTCGCTGAACTATACGGATAAGGACAAGAAGCAATATGCGTATATGCTGGAGGGATTCGACAAGGGCTGGAACTATGTGGGCGAGGAACGGTCGGCGACCTATACTAATTTAGATCCCGCCAACTATACTTTTAGGGTCAAGGGATTGAACAATGACGGGGAGTGGTCGGATAAAATATTGAGCCTGCGAGTGGTGATCACGCCTGCGTTCTGGATGACCTGGTGGTTCAAGGTGCTGATAGTGCTGGCGGTGATCGGCAGCGTCGTCGTTTTCTACCGGCTGCGTGTGGCCACGATCAATTCCGCGAACAGGCAGCTGGAGCGTCAGGTGCAGGAGCGGACGGAGCGGCTTCAGAGCCTTACGCTGGAAGAGCGGAAGGCAAGAGAGGAGGCCGAGCAGGCCAATAAGGCAAAAAGCGTTTTCCTGGCGACGATGAGCCATGAGATCAGGACGCCCATGAATGGCGTCATCGGGATGGCTTCCCTACTGGAGCAGACGCAGCTGACGCCGCAGCAGCGGGAATACAACAGCACCATCATGAGCTGCGGGGAGAGCCTGCTGAATGTGATCAACGATATCCTGGATTACTCCAAGATCGATTCCGGCAAGATGGACCTGGAGCAGCAGCCTTTTGATCTCCGGCATTGCATAGACGGGGTGCTGGGCCTTTTTTATGAGAAGGCTACCAAGAGCGGCTTACGCCTGGTCTACCGGATAGAGCCGGGCGTGCCGCCGCAGATCGTAGGCGACGCGTTGCGGCTGCGTCAGATCCTGATGAACCTGGTGAGCAATGCGGTGAAGTTCACCCATTCCGGGGAGGTCTTCCTTCGTATCCGGCACCTGCGAACGGATGCGACGGGGGTGCTGCTGCTTGGCTTTGAAGTACAGGATACCGGTATCGGCATTCCTGAAGAGAAGATCGGGATGCTCTTTAAATCCTTTAGCCAGGTGGATTCGTCCACGACGCGGAAATATGGCGGGACGGGGCTGGGGCTGGCCATCAGCGAAAAGCTGGTGAATCTCATGGGTGGTCAGATCACGGTGAAGAGCCGGCCGGGGGAAGGCACTATCTTCAGCTTTACCATCCTGAGCAGGGCCGGCGAGATCATGCCCGTGCTGATGGCGGAGGATACCGGGGAAGGGGAGCCGATGAATACGGCGTTTGCGGGCTCTTACCCTTTGCGGATGCTGATTGCCGAAGATAACCTGATCAACCAGGCGCTGATCCAGCAGATACTGGAAAACCTGGGCTATACCACCGACTGTGTA
>JAMFRX010000318.1 GCA_026224995.1 Puia dinghuensis | reverse complement strand
ACATTGACGACGAGTACAATTCAAATCCCCTGGTCGAGCGCGCCCTTCTGGGGTGTCATGCTGTCCTATGTGCTGTTGACAGGACTGCTGGCCGGCAGCCGGCCGGCTTTTTACCTGTCCTCTTTCCGGCCGGTGAAGGTTTTGAAAGGAACCGCAAGGTTCCGAACGAGCCCTGAGCGAGGGACGACGCTCTGGGCGAAGTTCATGCAGACCAGCCGGGCGGCGACGCTACCGAGGAAGATCCTGGTCGTCTTACAATTTACGTCTTCAGTGGCGCTGATCATCAGCACGGTTATCGTCTACCAACAGATACAATATGCCAGGAATCGGCCCACTGGCTTCGAGGCGGACAGGTTAATCATGACGGATGCCAGCAGTGATCTCGATCATAACTACGCCGCGTTAAAAAATGATCTGTTGCGCACGGGACTGGTGACGGGTGTGACGAAAGCAACGACACCCGCCACCGACCTCTATTCCATGACAGGCGTCGATGAATGGCAGGGGAAGTATGCCAATGAAACCCTTGGGGTGGCCAACGTAGGTATCACGGATGATTATTTTAACACGCTGGGGATGCAATTGGTCAAGGGCAGGGATTTTGAAAGGGGGATGGCCGTGGACACATCGGAAGTTATTTTGAACGAAGCGGCGGTTCAGCGGATGCGGTTCAAAGACCCGCTCAACCAGGTCATATTCTGGAACAACCATCGGAAAATACGTGTCATCGGAGTGGTTAAAAATGCGTTGATGATGTCACCGTTTTCGGCGGCGGAGCCTACTTTTTTTGTTTATAATCCCTCCTGGTCGAGTAGCGTCATGTACCGGCTGACGCCCGGGGTGGATGCAGGCGCCGGGATAGCCAGGTTCGCGCCCATCTTTTCGAAATATAACCCCGCTTATCCTTACAGCTACCATTTCGCCGATGAGCGTTATGCCGCCAAGTTCAGTCAAGAGCTTCTGATAGGAAAGTTGTCGGGCATCTTTGCGATACTGGCGATCTTTATCTCCTGCCTGGGGCTCTTCGGTCTTGCCGCTTATGTCGCGCAGCAGCGTACAAAAGAGATCGGCATTCGCAAGGTGCTGGGCGCGTCCGTCACTCAGGTGTGGATGCTGCTTTCCAGGGAGTTTGTTATTTTGGTCATACTGAGCTGTCTGATCGCAGCTCCTGTCGCCTTCTACTTCATGCACGGCTGGTTACAGACCTATGATTACCGGATCAGGATCGGGCCCGGCGTATTTATTGCCTCAGCGGCGGCGGCTATCGTTGTCACCATTATTACTATCAGCGTGCAGGCTATCAAGGCGGCGTTGACAAATCCGGTCAACAGCCTTCGATCAGAATGATTATGACTTTAAATTTGTAAGATTAACTATTGACTCATATTTACTATTTGTTGGTTCAAGTTGTGGCCAACACAGATATCTACAATAAGTTATAGTTGATTCTACCATACAGGATCCTCTCCTTTTTATTGAGTGGCTGTTGCCTCGAACCTGATGCTTGTTTTTCAATAATAACCTGGTACATCTATTTCTTCTTTTTGCGGGAAGCCTGGATTTCCTTTATCGCCTGGTCAAGCGGAACGAACTCCTGTTTACGGCATACAGCTTTATCAAAGGCTTTGATATCATCCAGCTCTTCGAGCAATTTATTATAATCCTTAATGGGCAGAAATACACCTACCCTTGTGCCTTTTCCATCGACGACGAGTTTTCCACGGAATTGTATCATAAAAACTATTGAGCAAGATTTTGTTTTATTACATTGCCGGAGTTGCCGCCCTACTGGAACTGCTCAATACAAAGACTCCTGATAAGTATTAAAGACGCGCAGAATGATCACAGAACTATCTTTCTCTATCGTAAAATGAATGGTAAGCGGCATTAAGGGCGCTTGTATTTCTGTTTGACAATATCCCAGGGCTGTAATTGTTCAGGATGCTCCCGGACCTCCTGCAGTTTTACGAACGGCTTCCTTCTGCCAGTCGGGAATATCGGCGGCATCCTCCTCCACGATCTCGATGGCCTGCTCCTTTTCAAGATGCTCGATCAGGGAAGCGGCGTAGGCTTTCTTTATGACGAGGTGCAATACTTCTGACATATAAAAGGGTTTTAAGTGGCAAAAGATTCAACGATCTCGCCCACATACAAATTTAAAGCATTACTCTGGGTAAATGAAACCATTATTGCCGTTATAGGAGCTTGAAAAAGCGTTACTTACGCCCTATTCAGTATCAGCTTCGTGATCTTATTATGCAGATCCTCCGGCCGGAAGGGCTTAGGCACCACTTCCATGAACCCCTTCTTTATCAGATCTATCCGCATATCCTCATAGACCGCCGCCGTAAACGCAATCGCCGGCACGGATGGATGCATTTTCCTGATCTCCGCGAGCGCGGTGATCCCGTCCATCTCCGGCATTTCCAGGTCAATGAGCACCAGGTCGAAGTTGCCGCGGCGGAACTTCTCCACGGCTTCCAGCCCATTGACGGCTTCATGGACCTCGATACCCCATTTGGTGAGGAACTTCCGGGCAACGGACATATTGACGAAATTGTCTTCGGCTATGAGGACCCGCAGATGATTGAACACAGGCAGCTGCTTGACCTTCTCGTCGTTGATATAGAGCTTGGCGTTCTCGTTGATCTCCAATTCCAGGGTGAAATAGAAGGTGCTGCCCTTCCCCTCTTCGCTTTGGAGCTGAAGCTCGCCGGAGAAGAGGCTTACCAGCTTCTTGCTGATGGCCAGGCCAAGGCCGGTGCCGCCATATTT
>JAMFRX010000317.1 GCA_026224995.1 Puia dinghuensis | reverse complement strand
TCGGCTTTCCATTGGATATCCCCTATCAATACAACCGGCCATTGACCTACAAGGTAGTCGCACAGGCGGCGCACTATAGTGACGGCGAAGAAGGCGTCCTGCCGGTGGTCAGCAACCGCCAGCTGGTGACGGAAAGCCTGCCGCTGAATCTCCATGGCGACGGGGAGCGGTCTTTCACCTTCGACAAGCTGTTGAAAAGCGGAAGCAGCGAGACGCTCAACAACCATTCCCTCACCGTGGAATTCACCGCCAATCCGGCCTGGTACGCCGTACAGAGCCTGCCCTACCTGATGGAATATCCTTATGCCTGCGCGGAGCAGACGTTCGAGCGGGTATATGCCAATGCGCTGGCCAGCAAGATCGCCACGAGCTCGCCGCGGCTGCAGCAGGAGCTCAAACGCTGGCGCGATACGGATACCTCTCAGCTCCTCAGCAACCTGAAGAAAAACCAGGAGCTGAAGACGGTGCTGCTGGAAGAGACGCCCTGGGTGCTACAGGGGAAAACCGAAGCTCAACAGAAGAAGAATATCGCCTTGCTGTTCGACCTGGGCCGTATGAGCGGAGAGCTGGAATCGTCATTAGACCGGCTTAAGAGCATGCAGTCTCCCAACGGTGCCTTCCCCTGGTTCAAAGGCGGTCCCGACGACAGGTATATCACCCAGTATATCGTTACGGGCATCGGTCATTTGCAAAAGCTGCAAGCCATCACACCTACCCTGGCGGGTAAGATCGATACCATCGTGAAGGCGGCGCTGCCTTATTTGGATGGGCAGCTGCGGAAGGACTATGAGGAGATCCTCGCCGCGGAGAAGCGGACGGGCGGCAAGGCCGCAGCAGGGCGCCCTGGTCGGCCCGGGGTAGCATGGATCGGGGAATTACCGATACAGTATCTCTATATGCGAAGCCTGTTCAGCAGCTATGGCATACCGGGAGACATCTTCCCGGCGGTCAACTATTTCCGGAAGAAAGCGCAGCAAGGCTGGATACAGCGTAACAATTACCTGCAAGGCATGATCGCGCTGGCCCTGTACCGCACCGGCGATGTGCAGACGGCCAAAGACATTCTTGCTTCGCTGAAACAGCGCGCCATCCGCGACGAGGAAAAGGGGATGTACTGGAAGGGAATGGAGGGCGGATATTATTGGTACAATGCGCCGGTAGAAACGCAGTCGCTTTTGATCGAGGCCTTCCGGGAGATCGGCGGCGATGCCACTATCGACAGGGATCTAAAGACCTGGCTGCTCAAGCAGAAGCAGACCCACAGCTGGCCGACGACCACGGCTACAGCCGATGCCTGCTATGCGCTGCTGGTGGGCGGGCAGGATTGGCTGAATGAGGAGCGGACTGTTGTTGTCCGGCTGGGCGATAAGATGGTGAGATGGCCGGAAGAGGACGGGCAAGGGTCGGGTGGGCAAACCGGTGGCGAGCGCATGGGGGACGGGCAGGCAGGCGGGTCGGGCATCGGCTATTATAAAAAGATCTTCGATGGTCCTTTCGTCAACCCAGGCATGGGGAATATAACGGTGACGATGTCGGGGAATGGTAAGGCCGGAGGCTCACCGGCCTGGGGCGCTGTCTACTGGCAATATTTCGACATGCTGGACCGGATCACGCCGACGGGAGGCAGCAAGCCCGTGCTGAGCCTCAGGAAGAGGCTCTTCGTCCAGCGGAATACGGACCGGGGTCCTGTGCTGGACAGCCTCGCGGATAACGGGACGCTGCACCCGGGCGATAAGGTCGTCGTGAGAATAGAGCTGCGGGCAGACCGCGATCTGGAATATGTGCATATGAAGGATATGCGGGCGGCATGCATGGAGCCCGTAAATGTCCTGAGCCAATACAAATGGCAGGACGGTCTTGGCTATTATGAGAGCACCAAGGATGCGAGCACGGACTTCTTCTTCGGCTATCTGCCGCGGGGAACGCATGTTTTTGAATATACGCTATTGGCGGGGCAGGAAGGGAACTTCAGCAATGGCATCACCAGCATCGAATGCCTCTATGCACCTGAATTTTCCTATCATTCAGAAGGCATCCGGGTAAACGTGGAAGAGGGCAGGTAGCTGGACTTCAGAAAGATAATTTCTTCATCGAAGCGCCGATGCGCTTGATAAAAAGGTAATTGGTGGTGCCGCCGATCACGGCGCCCATCACTGGTATGAGGCGACCGCCCGCGGTGGCGCCCATGCGTAGCAGGAGCTTTTCCGCTATATTCTCCAGCAGCCCCCGGGTCACGATCATGCCGGCTTCGACGCCAACGGAGACGGCGACGATGGACATGCATTCCTCGAAGCTTACGGTATAGGTGCCACGTCGGTCATAGATGACACCGAGGGTCACGCGAAATTGCTGGGCCAGGTTGTTGAAGAGGTCCACAGGGACGCCTACGATCATGGAGGCGGCTCCGCCCAGGCCCGAGATCGCTCCCGTGGACCCTGCCAGACGGGCACAGTGCTTGATGAAGGCATCGATACCCATTTGATCGACGCCTTTTTTTATTCCGTATTGATCTATGCTGTCGAAGACCTTTTTAAACCCGTATTGCGCCAGGCGGCCCGCGAATCGCTGTCCCTTCATATGCCGATATTTAATTACATTTCTGCAAAATTTGAACCAAACCATGGGGCAATCAGTGGAACTACTGATCATTGGACAGGGCGTCTGCGGAACCTTTCTGAGCCTGGAGCTCGAGCGGGCAGGGCTGGCGCATATCGTGATCGACGACCTGCGGCCTTCTTCCGCCAGCAGGGCGGCGGCGGGGCTGATCAACCCCGTAACAGGGCGGCGGATCGTCACCACCTGGCTGATTGAATCGCTGCTGCCTTATGCGGCGGAAGCCTATGAGGGGTTGCGGGAGCCGCTGGGAGCTTCTTTTTTCGAGTCGGCAAGCGTAACGGATTTTTTCCCTACGCCGCAGATGCGGCTGGCCTTCCTCCGCCGGCTGGAGGAAGGGGCACCCTACCTGCAATTGCCGGCAGACGAGCATGCCTGGGATAGCTGCTTTCATGCAGAGCTGGGCTATGGCCTGATCAGCCCCTGCTACCTGGTGGATGTCCCGGGGTTGTTGGACACCGCACGGAGCCGGATGCTGGGGAAAGGACTGTTGCGGGAAGAGCGGTTCGAACAGGGAGAGCTGGTCGTAGAGCCGGGGTCGGTGCGGTACAGGGATATCGAGGCCAAAAGGGTGGTTTTTTGCGATGGGATAGAGAGCTTTACCAACCCCTATTTCTCGCGGCTTCCTTTTGCGCCCAATAAAGGGGAGGCATTGATCGTGGAGATCGAGGGGCTGGATTCTGCCCGGGCCGCCCTTGGAATGGGTCAGACGGTATTTAAAAAGGGGCTCAGCATCGTTCCGTGGAGGGAGGGGCTGTATTGGGTAGGGTCGTCCTATGAATGGGAGTTCGAGCATGCAGAGCCTACGGAGGCTTTCCGCCAGCGGACGGAGGCGGCGCTGAAGGAGTGGCTGGTGCG
>JAMFRX010000316.1 GCA_026224995.1 Puia dinghuensis | reverse complement strand
TGGCTATCACGCTGATGAGCGATGTTCCGATGGCATAGTGGATATCGACCTTAAAGACCAGGGTCAGCAGCGGGATGATCACCACGCCACCTCCCAGTCCGGTGAGGGAGCCCAGCAATCCGGCCACGAGCGCCCCCAGAAAGAGGATGGCGGTAAACAGTAGAATGGTCATGGCAACAAACGGTTTTTAACCCTGCAAATATACCGGTCGCCGCCACATCTCCGTTCACCGGATCGCAATTCCTTCTTTTATCTCATCATTGGCCGGCGCCACCACGCTATCTCCTGCCTGCAGGGCGCCGATGATCTCCACCCGGCCATCGCTCTGGTTGCCGGTATTTACATCGACCCTTAGGGTCTTTCCATCCCGAACGGCGATCACATACTTTCTTTCCGTGGAGGTGACGACAGCGGACAAGGGGACTGAAACGGCATTCGGCGTTCCTTTGGAATCGAAGAGCACGTCGGCATACATGCCGGGGGAAAGAAGGTTATCCTTGTTATACACATCGGCTTCTACCCGTTCGGACCGGTACTGCAGGTTGATGTTGTCGGCTTTCCGGCTGATGCGTGCCGTCTGCTTCTGCCCCGGCAAAGCGCTCAGATAGAAGGAAAGGGTATCGTTATTGCGCAGGGTGGCGGCTATCGATTCGGGGATGTCTACCTGCAGCCGCAGGTGGTCCAGCTCTTTGAGCTCCAGCATGGGAATGCTTTTGTTGGTGGCGTCGACCAGGGCTCCGGGCGAGACATTGCGGATCGTGATCACCCCGGTAAAAGGCGCCGTGACCTGCAGGTAGGCTTTCATCGCCTCCTGGGCCTGCCAGCTGGCTTTTTCGCTATTGCTGAGGGCGCTGTCCGCGACGGCTTTTGCCCTGGCGGTTGCAAGGTCCATCGGTGAGATGGCTCCTGGCGTGGCGGAGGCCTCCAGCAGCCGCTGGTAGTTCTCCTGGCTGATGGTATACTGGGACAAGGCCTGGGCATATTTTTCCCTGGCCTGTACTACTGCTTGTACCAGTTCCGGGTCTTCGAGCGTCATCAGCAGCTGGCCTGCCTTCACCCTGGAGCCGATATCGACCAGCACGGTCTTGACATAGCCATTGACTTTAGGGAAGATGCTGACTTCCTGGAAGGCGGCCAGCTGTGCGGGCAGCTTCACGATCTCCTGCACGGGTTTCGCCAGCACAGGGGCGGTTTGCAGGTGAGGCCGCGGCCCGGCTATCGGTTTTTTGTCGGCGGCCTTGTCGTCGGAGCAGCCTGCGGCCAGCAGGGTGATGCAGCAGGCAAGTATGAAGAGTGATCTGTTCATGTTTTTAGTATTTAACAGTGTTGGGAATTTCGTTATCGGGATCGTTATCCGGCAGCAGTGAAGGGCTCCGCAGCGAAGACTTCTGCATGATCCAGCCGTAGACTAGCGGCACGATAAGCAGGGAGGCTATCGTGGAGCAGGCCAGCCCGCCGATGACGGCACGGCCGAGGGGCGCCGACTCGTCACCCGCTTCCCCTATGCCCGTAGCCATGGGTATCATGCCGACGATCATGGAGAGAGTGGTCATCATGATCGGCCGGAACCGGACGCTGGCGGCGACGGCTCCCGCTTTGAACGGGTCTTTGTATTCATGTCTCAGCTGCTCCGCATTGGTGACGATGAGCACCGCATTGGCCACCGATGTGCCGGTAGACATGATCAGCCCCATATAGGATTGCAGATTGATGGTCGACCCTGTCGCCAGCAGGATCAGCATGGCTCCCAGCAATACGGCGGGGATGGACGACAGCACTGCCAGCGCCAGGCCAAAGGATTGGAAATTGGCGGCCAGCAGCAGCATGATCACGATGATAGCGGCGATCAACCCGGCTTGCAGCGAATCCAGCGTCTCCACCAGCAAGGAGGATTCGCCCCTGAGATTGGCCACCAGGCCGGCGGGCGGCTCGCCCATGTCTTTGATCGCCTTTTGGATGGCGGCGGTAGCGGCGCCCAGGTCTTTATTATACATATTGGCGCTAACGGTGACGAAACGGCGCGGACCGCTCCGGTCGTATTCTCCCGGCAGGGTATCCACCTGCACGCTGGCCACATCGGTGAGCACGGGTCGCGGCTCGCCTTTAACCAGGGAAGTCGACTTCAGCTGTTCTACCGAATTCATCATGTATTCCGGCACCTGCACCTGGCTCTGGTAGGTATAGGAATTGTTATTATCCAGCCAGAGATTCTTATCGGTATACCGGCTGGAAGAAGTTACGTCTGTGATGCTCCGCGTCACATCGTTGATGCTGAGACCCATGAGGGCCAGCTTATTCCTGTCTACGGTGATGTCCACCGTAGGATAGTTCAAAGGCTGGGCGATCTGTACGTCGCGGAGAAATGGTATCTGCTGTAATTTCGCCAGCAGCCTGCCGGCATACGCTTTTATATCGTCCATGTTCTTTCCGGCCACCCGCACTTCTATCGGCGTATTGGCGCCCTGCGCCATGATCTTCTCGGTGAGCTCTATGGGCTCGAAGGAGATCCGGACCTCCGGGTATTTGTCGTGGATATTCCTGCGCAGCTCTTCCTTGAGTTCTTCGATCTTAACCTTATAATCTTCGTCCAGGTTAACCTGGATCACGGATTCATGGGTGCCGCTGTTGAAGATATACAGGTTGCTGCTGCCGAAGTTAGAGGGGACTACGCCTACAAATGCGGAGGAGATGGAGATATGCCCATGGACGGTGGAGTCGATCACCGCCAGCACACCCTGTGTCGTCCGTTCCGTCACCTCCAGCCGGGTGCCATCCGGCTCTTTTACCCGGAGCTGGATCTGACCGGTATTGGTTTTCGGCAGCAGGTCCTTGCCGATGATCATATAGCAGAAGATGGCGCCGCCGAAGGCTACGACCAGGTAGATCGGAACGATGAGCTTCCGTCGGGGCATCCATTTGGTCAACCGCGACAGCAGCATCAGCTTCAGCCGATCGAAGAAGCTGTTACCCTCCGGGTGGGCGGCCTCCTCGGCCCGGTGCTGCTCGATCTCCTGTTCCTCCTGCTTGTCCAGCGCCATGACGGCATGCGCTGCCTTTTGGTGACCCCGGAATTTTTCGGCCTTCAGCAGCCAGACGGAAATAACGGGAACGAGGGTCTGAGAAGAAAGGAAGCTCACGATCATGGCGAATCCTATGGACATGGACAAGGGCAGGAACATCGCCCGCGGTACGCCGGTCATCACGAAGGAAGGGGCGAAGACCGCGAGGATACAGAGGAGGATCAACAGCTTGGCGAAGGAGATCTCCAGACAAGCGTCGAGCACGGCTTGCCGCTTGGTTTTTCCCATTTCCAAATGTTGATGGATATTCTCTATCGTCACCGTCGCTTCGTCCACCAGGATGCCGATGGCCAGCGCAAGCCCGCTAAGGGTCATGATATTGATGGTCTGGCCGGCCATCTTCAACCCGAAGATCGCCGCCAGCACGGACACCGGGATCGTGATGATGACGACCACGCTGCTCCGCCAGTCGCGGAGGAACAGCAGCACCACGAGGCCCGTGAGCACGGCGCCGGTGATGCCTTCCTCCATGAGGCTCCTGGCGGAGTTCATGACGAATACGGACTGGTCGAATTCATAGCTGATCTTCACCCCCTCGGGCAGGAGCGATTGCATTTCGGGAATGTGCTTGCGCAGATTCTGTACGACATCCCAGGTAGAAGCGTCGGCGGTCTTCACGACGGGGATGTACACCGAACGCTTGCCATTGACCAGCGCGTAGTCTACGGTGATATCCGCTCCATCCGCCACCGTGGCGACGTCCCGTACGTAGATGGTCGTCGTGCCATTGCTCTTGATGGGGATATCCCCGAAATGCTGCACTTTCGACTCCAGGGAATTGACGCTGGTGATATACATGATGCTATCCACCCGCAGGTTGCCGGAGGGCGTCATGGCATTGTTTCGGACGAGGGCTGCCGTGACCTCATCGGCTGAGAGGTTGAACATGCGCAGCTTCTCGGGATTGACATTGATCAGCACACTCCGGGCGTTGGACCCGAAGGGCGGTGGCGCCGTAAGGCCGGGAACGCTGGCGAACAGAGGCCTGATCCGGGTGAGGGCGAGATCGAAGATATCCTTCAGGTTGACGGTCTTGCTGCTGAAGACCAGCTCCCCGACGGGGAGTGAGGAGGCATCGAACCGGATCACCTGCGGCGGCAGGGCGCCAGGAGGAAAAAAGGCCATGGTCCTGTTGACCTGCAAGGCCACCTGGGCCGAGGCTTCGCCCATGTCCGTTCCTTCATAGAAGGTAAGCCTGAGCATCGTGAGGCCCTGGATATTCTTGCTTTCGATATTTTTTATCCCATTGATATAAAGGAACTGGTCGGCCATCCGGGTAGCGAAAAAACCTTCCATCTGCTGCGCCGACATACCGCCATACTGCTCGATAACATAGATGGTCGGCGCATTGAGCTTGGGAAAGATATCGATGGGTATGGTCTTCAGCGCCACTACGGAGAACAACATCAGGCCCAGGAAGATCACTAAAATGGTAATGGGCCTTCTTAATGCTATACGTATCATGAAGGAGTGTTTATTTGATGGATTGTATGAACAGGTCCAAATTGCCATTGGCCGCCGCCTTGTCCAGATTGGACAGCAGCCAGTCGCTTACCGTCTGAACATATTCGGATTGGGAGCGGTACAGGACAAAGCTGGAATTCGTCAAATCCACTAGATTGATGATGCCCGCCCGGTATTGCGCGGTCTTTTGCGCATAGGCATCCTGTGCGCTCCGGATCTGGATGGGGATCTCGCCGAGGTTTCGCAAGGCGGTTTGGATGCCCTCCTCCGCCTTGTTGCCTACATTCTGTAGCGACAGCTGTTGCTGCTTCAGGTCCAGATCGCTCGCGACCGTCTCATTGTGAATGATCGCTTCCTTGTCCTTGCGGTGGACGACGTTGAAAAGGTTGTACTGGAATGTCACACCGGCCAGGTAATTGAAGCGTTGGTATCCAAAGCCGGAAGGAATGGATTTGTAGTTGTCCTGATAGTCGATGCTTGTACCCCTTGCCCAGGTGATGCCGGTGAGCAGGATCTTCGGGAGATAGCTCTTCTTCACCAGGTCTTCTGTCTGCAGGTACAGGCTTCGTTGTCTGACATAGTATTCGGTCAGCGGATTGGCCGCTGCGCCGCTGTCCGTCAGCGGTAACCCGGCTACGCCTGAGCCGGCTAATCCCGGCCCGGAGGCTGCTATGCCGGAGATGTGCGGATCGGCCAGGTTGCTTTGCGTGCCGCTGGTATCGATCCTGATCCCGTTGATCGGGATGCCGGTGAGGTATTGCAGCTGGGCATAGAGCTGACGGAGCTGGCCGTAGGTCTGGTTATAGAGCGTCCGCGCTCCCGAGAGCTCGGCCATCGCGAGCGCCGAATCCGCTCCGGGTTTTATGCCGCTGCGTGTCACCGCCTGGATCACCCGGTAAAGGGTCTGGTACCGATCGACATTCTGCGAATCGATCCCGAGCTGGAACTGGTATTTGCGGACATCGAGAAAGAGCTTGCCGAGCTGCCACTTCAGGAGATAGACTTCCCGGTCCAGGTCGGCCTGGCTCAGGTTGAGATCGGCCTCCGCATGGCGGACCGTGGCCTTCTTCAGCCCGAAGTTCACGAGCTCATATTCGTTGAACAGGAAGCCGATGTTACCGCCTGCCGCCTGATAATTGTTGGCGGGGGCGATGCCGCTCGAGACGGAAGGGATAAGGCCAAAGGAATAGTAGGAGCCTGGTAGCGCATTATCTGTTCCTACCGATACCTCGTCGCCGAGATAGGAGGCCGGAAGATAGGCATGCCTTGCATCCGTGACACCGGCCCGGCCCGCTTCGATGAGGGCTTTCTTCTGCAGCAGCAGCGGCAGATGGCGCTGTGCGGAATCTATGAGCGCCGGAAGGGAATAAGAGGACGCGGGAGCTTGCGCCA
>JAMFRX010000315.1 GCA_026224995.1 Puia dinghuensis | reverse complement strand
TTATAGCACACTCTACAGCGGTAGACCCGTTGTCGGAATAAAAGACCCGGCTGAAGGCGCCGGGCAGCAGGGGGAGCAGTCGTTCGGCCAGCTCTACGGCGGGTTCATGGGTAAAGCCGGTGAAGATAACGTGCTCAAGCTGAAGGGCCTGCCGGTACAGCCTTTCTGCGATATAGGGGTGGGCGTGCCCGTGTATATTCACCCACCAGCTGCTGATCGCGTCGATATAGGTATTTCCCTCTTCGTCAAATAACAGGCTATCTTTGCCTTTTACAACCGGAATGGGCGGGAGATATCCCTTGTGCTGGGTATAAGGGTGCCAGATCACGTGCCGGTCCCTCTCCGTCAATGAGTTCGTCATGGATGTAAAGGTAAGAATTGCATGCAACGAAGTCAGCGGTTTCATTGTCAACATCTCAACAAGAGAAAATGGATCATCACCAGCTGGTTAAAGACTGTCTGAGGGGGGATGGAGTTGCTCAAAAGCAGCTCTATGAGCATTTCGCAGGCCCGATGCTGGGGGTCTGTTATCGCTATACCAAATCCATGGTAGATGCCGAGGATGTACTGCAGGAAGGATTTATAATGGTTTTCAAGAATTTACATCAATTCAGCTTTGCCGGGGAGCTCGGCGGGTGGATCCGTCGGATCATGGTCAATACAGCAATCAATTACCTTAAGAAGAACAGCAGGTATCAGACGGAGCTATTGTTCACCGAGGCCACGCTGCATCCGGTGTCGGATGATGACCCCGAAGTTACGCTGAGCACCAAGGAGCTGGCCGAGCTGATCCGGCAATTGCCGCCGGGCTATCAGGCTATCTTCAACCTGCATGCCATCGAAGGTTACAGTCATGTGGAGATCGGAAAAATATTAGGTATCAAAGAAGGCACGAGCCGAAGTCAGTATGCGCGGGCCAGGTCTTTGCTGATAAGCTGGATAAACAAATATTCGGCGGTTAACAAAAATGAAAGTAGCTATGTACGACCCTAAATTTGAACAAGCAGTACAGAAAAAAATGGAGGAGCTCGAGTTCCATCCAGGGGAGGCTGTGTGGGCAAACATAGAGAAGGCCGTCGCGGGTCAGCGTCGCCGCCGCGGGCTGCTCTTCTGGCGATTTCTGCTGCCGGTGCTGTTCCTGGCAGCTGGTGCAGGAGGATATTATTATTTTGAGGGGAAGACGAGTCTGGCGACTCCTGGGAAGGTCGAATCAATGACTCCTGGGAAGGTCGAGCTAACGACTCCTGGCAAGAATGCGATACCGGCGACGGTCAAGACGCCTGTTGTGGGAGCTAATGCGAGTTCTGCGACGCTTGTGACGTCTGCGACGGTCAATGGGGGCGCTGTTGGGTCTGCGGGGCCGGCAGCTACTGGGTCTGCGGTGCAGAATGCAACTCCGGCCGGGCAAACGAGCACGCCTGTGGCCTCGATCGTGGGGGCCCAAATACGGCAGCGGAGCAAGGGTGGGTCGTCGGTTGCCAATAACGGGAACACGTATGGTAGCTGGGATAAGACTGGCAGTAGGAATAGGGCTGGCAATGGAGACAAGGCCGTCAGCGGGGGCAAGGGCTGGCACGGTATAGGCCGGATGAATGCTCCGGCGACGGAGCAGGGCAGCCAGGAAACGGCTGACGAAGAGCGGGCTAGCAAGGAAAATGGGAGTAATGGGCAGGAGGCCGGGGCAAATGGATCCTTTTCGGCTGGAAAGGCGCCGGCACCTTCGCAGGAAACGGTGATTACCTACACCGATGGTGTCAGCAAGGCACACCGGGCCTGGCTCTACATGCCGCTGCTGGCCGATCCGCGCTTTAAACCGAATATTGGCGCCGCATCGCTGAGCACGAAAAAAGCAACTGCTTCCATTGTCCTTCCACAGAAGAAACGGCCCTGGGAGGCAGGTTTTGTGGCTGGCGGCGGGATATCCCGTCTCAACCGGCTGAACGCCGAGAAAGCCAACGCCGCGGTCGCCTATACGGCCGCCTCCTTCTATACCATCAACCGCTCTGCCTCCACCAAGGGCTTTATTTCCGACGTGCGGCCCGACGCATCCTTCACCGGCGGGATCTATCTGCAGAAGCCCATCTCCGACCGGTGGATCTTCCATACGGGGATGAACCTGCAATATTACTCCACCCGGATCACCATCGGCTCGCAGCTGGACGCCAATGTGCCGGCAGCGGCTTCGTTTATCGTGCCCAATGCTTTGACGGTCGCTTCGACCACACCAATGTATACCTCAGGTGACCGGCAGGTTCGGACCAACAGCTACTATTTCCTGGAGCTTCCGGTGGCTATGCAGTGGAAGCTCAGCCGAAGCCGGGTGCTGCCCATCTTCCTGGAAGGCGGTCTTAGCCTGAACCGGCTGATGAGCGCCAATGCGCTGTTCTACAATGCGAAGACGGGTATCTATTCCAAGGACCCGGACATGGTCAACAGGACACAGCTTAACCTCTCTTCCGCCTTGATGATCGGACTTCCCTTTCATAGCATCCGCATCCAGGTGGGGCCGCAAATTCAATATGGGGTGACGCCGCTGGTGAATAACCAGAGCGTAGGCGACCAGCACTTCTTCTATACCGGCGTCCGGCTGGTAGTGCTGCCTGGCAGGAAATAGCGCTTAGCCCCCCTTGAGGAAGTTAAGGTTTCTCCGGATACCCTCGTATTTAGTCCTTTTGATGGCCGAATGACGGAATAGTTCCCGAAATTTCTCTTCAGTCAATTCTTCCCAGTCCTGTGTCCGGAAGTTGAGGATCGCCGGGATGGGGGCGAAGGCGGGCTCGACGGCGGGCTGGGCAAAGCGGTTCCAGGGGCATACATCCTGGCAGGTATCGCAGCCGAACAGCCAATTGTCGAACCGGCCCTTCATCGTGTCGGGTATCAGCAGGTCCCTGAGCTCGATGGTAAAATACGAAATACATTTACTGCCATCCACGACCTTGTTTTCCTGTATCGCTTCTGTGGGACAGGCGTCGATGCACTTGCGGCAGGTGCCGCAATAGTCGCCGGCAAAAGGGGTGTCGTAGTCGAGCTCTATGTCTACGATAAGCGTAGCGATAAAGAAGAAAGAGCCTGCCTCCCGGTTGAGCAGGTTGCCATTCTTACCGATCCAGCCCAGCCCGCTCTTCACGGCCCAGCTGCGCTCCAGCACGGGAGCGCTGTCGACGAATCCACGGCCGTCGATATCGCCGATATTCGTCCGCATCTTCTCCAGCAACCCCTTTAATTTACTTCGAATGACCTGGTGATAATCTTCGCCATAAGCATACTTGGCGATGCGGGGCGCTTCCGGCTGTTGCTGTACGGCAGGAAGATAATCCATGAGCAGGGTGATCACCGATTTTGCGCCGGGTACCAACCTGGAAGGGTCGATGCGCAGGTCGAAATAATTCTCCATGTACTGCATCGTCCCATTCATACCCTTATTGAGCCAACTCTCCAGCCTGCGTGCGTCGTCATCCAATCGAACTGCCCGGGCGATGCCGCAGTGATTGAAACCCAGTTCCGCGCTCCAATTCTTAATCAGATATGTATAATCGTTTTTTATCAACTATCATTTTTTAATCTCGTGGGGGTATGACGATATCAGCAATTTATTTATATTGTTGTCGTTAATTCCCTAATACCTACTTATGACAAGCCGTAGACCGATTGCCTGTGTTACGACGATCCTTTTCCTGTGCCTGCTGCAAAACTATTGCTTTGCACAGGACAAAGCTAAGAATACCTTTGGAAAGGTCTCGCCGACAGATTTCGCCCTCCCCAATACATCTATTATCGACAGTAATGCCAATGCCGTCATCCTCTCCGATGTCGGAGACGTGCATTTTGTAGGGAATAAGAAAGGCTGGTTCTCTTATGTTTATAAACGGCAGACCAGGATAAAGATCCTGAATAAGAAGGGTTTCGAGCTCGCCACTGTGAAGGTATACCTGGAGGGCCCAAAATATGAGGATGATGATAAGCTCAGCAATGTGGATGCTGCTGCCTACAATGTAGAGAATGGACAGGTAGTACAAACCAAGCTGGACCCAAAGGATATTTTTCAGAACAGGACGGAAAAGGAATGGACGGAAGCCAAATTTTCGGTGCCAGGTGCGAAAGAGGGGGCTATCATCGAATATACCTATACGGTAACGTCCGATTATTATTTCAGGCTACCGGCCTGGGAATTCCAATGGGAACATTATCCCTGTCTTTCGAGCCAGTACCAGGTAGATATTCCCCAGACCTTGTCTTATATCCTCGTTCGGCAAGGCGTTCATCCTTATGTTGTGGATAAGGGAGGAGCCGGGCGTACTTCGTATAGGGTCACGCAGAAGGTCGAGTCGGACATCTCCGGCAGTGACAGAGACCTGATGGTGAGCGCCAACACGATCAAGCATACCTGGGCCATGAAAGATGTCCCGGCTTTTGGCAATGAACGGTACCTGACTACTCCACAAAAC
>JAMFRX010000314.1 GCA_026224995.1 Puia dinghuensis | reverse complement strand
CCGGATTGAACCCCGTGGTATCCACGACAACCGGACCCGCCGCGGTGGTATCTTTAGTTACCGCCGCCGCTTTCGCTGCGGCTGCCTCTTTAACCTTGGTGACAAAAGCGACGCTGTCGGCGATATGCTTCCGCTGCGCTTCCAGCTCATGACTGTTCTTGGTGCTTGTATAGAGATAAACGAAGAGTAAAAGACCTAGCAGCACAAACCCGATAACGGTATTGCGATCCATTCCCATATTAAAGTTCTTTTTTAAGAGATGCAAATATAGGGGTTCGGCTCGATAGGCGCCGCGCCTAATCGGGCTGAACCGGCCGAAGGCCCATCCTTGGCCCGGCCAGGTGCCCACGGCACCGGTACAATCCAGCCATTTATCGGTAAAATGCGTCCTATCTCGTCGGATTATATCATCTCACTCTGCAGCAGCGGATTCTTTACCGCACTCTTCATCTCCGCAAATTCCTTGGCAGCGCCAATAAAATGCACGAATATCGGCTGCGGGCTCTCTACCGTGCTTTTAAGCTCCGGATGATATTGCACCCCAATAAAGAAGGGATGAACAGCGGCAGGCAGCTCCACGATCTCCACCAGCCCGCTTTCAGGGTTGCTCCCGCTGGGGATCATGCCGGCCTCTTCAAATTGCCGCAGATAGGCATTGTTGAACTCCCAGCGATGCCGATGCCGCTCGCTGATCTCGGGACTCCCGTTATAAATGTGACGCGCAAGCGATCCTTCCCTCAGAGCGCAGGGATAAGCCCCCAGTCGCATCGTCCCGCCCTTGGCAGTGACCTTCTTCTGCTCTTCCATCAGGTCGATCACCGGATACAGCGTATGTACGTTCATCTCCGTCGAATGCGCATCCTTCAGCCCCAGGACATTCCGGGCGTACTCGATGACCGCCATCTGCATGCCCAGGCAGATCCCAAAAAAGGGCAGCTTGTTCTCACGGGCATACTTTACGGCGATGATCTTCCCTTCCACCCCGCGATGGCCGAAACCCGGCGCCACCAGCAACCCATCCAGGTTGGCCAGCTTCTCGCCTACATTGTCTTCTGTAATGAATTCACTATGCACATTCACCACCTGGACCTTGCACTCATTCATGGCCCCGGCATGCACAAAAGACTCCAAAATGGATTTATAAGCATCCTGCAGCTCTATATATTTTCCGATGAGCCCGATGGTAACCTTGCTCTTGGGATATTTCAGCTTGTCCAGGAACTCTTTCCAGCGGCCCATCTCCGGCTCATGCGTGTTGGGAATGTTCAGCTTCTTCATGCAAATGACGTCCAGCCGCTCCCGCATCATCGTCAGCGGAACCTCGTAAATGGTCGGCATATCCGCCGCTTCTATCACGGCTTCGGGCTTGACATTGCAGAATAAAGCGACCTTCTTCTTGATGTCCGGCGAAAGAGGCTCTTCCGTCCGGCATACGATGATGTCCGGATGAACGCCTTCCTGGCTCAACAATTTGACGCTATGTTGTGTTGGCTTGGTTTTCAACTCTTTAGCAGCTTTCAGGTAAGGGATCAGCGTCAGGTGGACCACAACGCAATCCTCCTCCGGCATCTCCCATTGCAGCTGACGCACGGCCTCTATGAAAGGCAGCGATTCGATATCGCCTACCGTCCCGCCAAGCTCCGTAATAATGATATCCCACTTATTACCCTGACCCAACATCAACATCCGCCGCTTGATCTCGTCGGTGATATGCGGGATCACCTGGACCGTCTTTCCAAGATAGGCCCCTTCCCGCTCTTTGTTGATCACCGTCTGGTAGATCTTCCCGGTAGTGACATTATTAGCCTGGGAAGTAAAAATGTTGAGGAACCGCTCGTAATGGCCAAGGTCCAGGTCCGTCTCCGCCCCATCCTCCGTAACATAGCATTCCCCATGCTCGTAAGGATTCAACGTACCCGGGTCTACATTGATATATGGATCAAACTTCTGAATGGTTACCCTTAGTCCCCTGGCCTGCAACAATTTAGCCAGTGACGCGGCAATGATCCCCTTACCCAACGAGGAAGTCACCCCACCTGTAACAAAGACATACTTAGCCATAAAATGGTCAATTAATTTATTATTAAATGCGTTGTTGTGTTATGGGCGACAGGCGGAATTCAATAACTTAGCATCCTTCGGCCTTGGGACCTGCTCAAAAAACCAATAGAAGGGAAATTCCAAGAGGTCATGTAAAGGTACACGAAAATATAATCCCGCAAAAAGGCGTGTGGATAAATTATTATAATAGAAGAGGCCCAACGATGTTGGGCCTCTTCTATTTATATGCAAAGATTTATTTGAAAGCCGTGAGAATGTAAATGGATTTCGGACGAGATTCCTGCACCTCCGTGGTGCTGTTACGGATGACTTCCTTAGTCGCAGTCTTTTCAGTCTGATTGAGCTTTACTGCGTGTAGGATAACGATAGATGCGATCTCAAGCACTAATACGAGCACGGTCAAGGTTTTCCCTTTATTCATAACTTACTGGATTTAGGTCTATTGCGTCTTTTCTTTGGATTCAGATTGATTTTGTCCTTTGCGGGCACAAATTACGTCCTGTGCATGACAAACGCAAGATAATACTGGATTATTTTACGTGCAACAGTATAATTATGCCAAATCAACAGGATTTTTACGCGTTATTTTCCCAAATACCCATTATCCATGAAGTTTTGCAACCAGTTACATATAAAATAAGATTTGATTTATTAAAAGGAAATTTATCCCTATTTTGTTATCGATTAGTCCGCTATGAAAAATCCGATATCCGTTACCCTCTTCCTCTCCCTGTCCCTGGCAGGAGCAGCCCAGTCAGCGACCTCCCTGTCCGGCCTTTCCACCGTGACCATAGATCTTAAGACCGCCAGGGACCTGGAACCCGCCATCAGCCTGTTTCATCATTTTGAGGTCATCGACGCCCGACCGGATACCTCACGCATTGGTGTCCACACTTATGTTCCCACAGTCGGCGCCCCACATAACCATCAGCTGGTCTTCCACCGGCCCGCCGCCACCGAGCTCGCCGATTACCTCAACGCACATTGCACCCGGCCAGATGGCCCCTATACCGCCCTCATCATCCTGCGCAGCCTCTGGCTATCCGACGCCCACTACCTGCGGGAACAAAAGATCAACGACCCTGGCAGGGCTTACGAAAGAACACATATCCGCCTCAAAGCGGAGATCTACGCCGTCAGGGACAGCCTGTTCATGCCCGTGCTGCGCTTCGATACCCTCCAGGCCTATAAACGAAGCAACCCCTATACCAATATTGCCACCTATTATTCTCTCTGGGACCGGGATCTCACCGGCATCCTGAACCATATGGTCGACAGCGCGGCACAGCTTGCCCTTGCCAAACAAGCGGGCAGCCGCCGCCTCCGGCTTCAGGATATCCTCCAGTACAACCAGGCCCGTTTCGAGGTCCCTATCAGCGGCAATGCGGACCTTACCCCTGGCGTATACGCCAGCTTCAGCGAGTTCAGGAACAACGCCCCGTCCATTCATGATTTCGAAGTAAAGCTGGAGAAGACCCACCGGCTCCTCTACATCCGCGACGCCGGCGGAAGCTCCTATTACTCCCACGACGCGTGGGGCTATTGCGATGGAAAAAATATCTATATCATGCGCGATGGGATACTCTATCCGCTTTGGAAAGAAGAAAGGGCCTTCTATTTCTTCACCCAGGTATACAAGGAGATAGATATGGACTCCGGTGAAATAGACTAGTGCCGACTAGTTCCGCCTTTCCCCCGATGCCCCCTAGTCCCTGGCGATCTTCTCATAGCTCGCCACCAGACCCTTTATCAGCGAAGAGCTGAACCCGCGATGCTCCATTTCATTCAGACCCGCGATCGTACAACCTTTGGGCGTAGTGACCTTATCGATCTCCTGCTCCGGATGCGTACCCTTCGTCAGCAGCAGTTGGGCCGCCCCCATCACCGTCTGGGCAGCGATCAGATTGGCAGTAGCCGCATCGAAACCTATCTCTATACCGCCCTGGATATTCGCCCGGATATACCGCATGGCGAAAGCGGTCCCGCAGGCCCCCAGCACGGTTGCGGCATCCATCAGCTTCTCGTCGATCCTCACCGCCCGGCCAAGGTTATTGAAGATATCCAGCACATATTGCAGATGCTCTTCGCTCACATTGGTTGCCGCTATGCAGGTCATGCTCTGCTGGATGGCGATCGCCGTATTAGGCATTGCCCGCACTACCGCCACCTTATTGCCCAGATAGCCCGCTATATGTTCGATGCTGATACCGGTTACCACGGAGACCAGCACCTGCACCTCGGGCCGGAACTCATCTTTCAGGGACCGCAGGATATCGTTAACCTGGAAAGGCTTCACCGCCAGGATCACCAGATCGGCATACCGCACCGCCTCTTCGTTCTTGTCGCTCACCAGCACCCCCTTGCGCTCCAGCTCATGAAGGGTCTGCACATTCCGCTTCGTGATCAAAATATGTTTGGGCGCGACAAAACCACTCTGTATCAACCCTTCTGCAATAGCCGTCCCCAGGTTGCCCCCGCCGATGATCGCGATTTTTTTATTGGACATTATTTTTTAGTTGGAAGAATATTAATAAAATTAAGCTCCTTGATCTTTGAGAATCCTTTATCGGCCGATACAAGGGGTATATCGAATTCAATGGCGCTTGCTGCAATAAATGCATCTGCCAGCTTAGAGCCGTAAGTTGACTTTAATTCAATGGTGGCTTGCTTTATGCGGATGCTGTATTCGATGAACATACAGTCGTTGAGGAACATTTCTATCGCCGCCCTATTTTGAGGAGTAAGTTTCTTCCATCCCAGCAGTTCTATCTCGGTTACAAAGGAGACGACCCCTTTTTTGCCATCAACAAAATCGGCCACGATCGGATCTCCTTGCAGTGTGTAAATAACAATGTTCGTATCAAGGAGGATCAAATCTTTATTCATCTCGCCAATCCTTTTGCAGTTTTAAAGGATCGCCCTTCCATTTGAATTTCCCCTTATACTTGGAGACGTTAAGAGGCTTGATCCTTTCCGGCGCGGCATTTAGCAGCACTTCCCGCTCTTTTTTTGTCAGCTTCTTTTTCACAATTACCGTCATATCAATGAATTTTACTAAAATTAATAAAATTTCCCCATTGATAGGTAATTCTTCACATAATCCCCAACCCCATCCTCCAGGGTATAAAATGCCTCCGTATACCCCGCCGCCCGCAGCTTCCCCATATTGGCCTCGGTGAAATACTGGTATTTATCCCGGATGTCCTCAGGCATATCGATGTACCGGATCTTCACCTCCAGCCCGAGCCCCGCATAGGTCGCCTTCACCAGGTCTTCGAAAGATCGCGCCTTGCCCGTCCCCAGATTATAAAGCCCCGAAGCAGGCCGGTGCTCCATCAGCCAGCAGCATACCTTGATGACGTCCTTCACATATACGAAGTCGCGAAGTTGCTGACCATCCCCATAATCCGGCCTGTGCGACCGGAACAGCTTCACTTCACCGGCGCTCCGTATCTGGTTCACCGAGTGAAAGATCACGCTGGCCATCCTCCCCTTATGATATTCATTGGGACCATAGACATTAAAGAACTTCAGCCCCGCCCAAAACGGCGGTCCCGCCTGCTGCTTCAACGCCCATTTGTCGAATTCATTCTTGGACACCCCATAAGGGTTCAGCGGCTTTAGCTCCTCTACGATGGAGTGCCGGTCATCATATCCTTTTTCACCGGCGCCATACGTGGCCGCCGATGAAGCATAGACCAGCGGGATCGAACGGGCCGTACAATACTCCCACACCTTCTTGGAATATTCGACATTCAATCTCTCATGTACGGAATAGTCGAATTCCGTGGTATCCGTACGCGCCCCAATATGATAGAAGGCCCCGATCCTCGACTTGTTGGCTGCAAGCCAATCGAAAAAAACCTCCCGCTCCACCTGTTCGGCAAACCGCTTCCCCTCCAGGTTTGGCGCCTTGTCCACCTCGCCAAAAAGATCT
>JAMFRX010000313.1 GCA_026224995.1 Puia dinghuensis | reverse complement strand
TCTTCTCGCCTTTCTTCTCCTGTATCGCTTTAATGATGTTTTTTAAGATTTTCGAATTCTTCGTCAGTCGAACTACGCTGCTGCGCTTACGGGTAGCTAATATAGAAAGCTGTTCCAAATAATCAGTACTTTTTATTATAAATTATGTTAAACGATAGCAAATCAAATTTTTATGGGTAACAGGGGCTAAATTTACATTCTACCAAAAATAGGAATCTTTTGCCGATCGGTCACCCTTTTATTGAATTACAATCGGTGGATAGCACCAACAACTATGCCATGGCGCTGGCTTCTAAAGGCGAGGCCCGGCATGGCACCCTGGTTTTCGCCCATCACCAATGGGCCGGCAAGGGACAACGCGGCCGAACCTGGACCAGCGCTGCTGGAGAAAACATCATCCTGAGCGCTGTATTAGAGCCAGTTGCATTCCCGCCTTCCGCGGCTTTCGGCCTCAGCGCCTGCGTGGCCCTGGCCTGTCACGACTTCTTCGCCCCCTATGCGGGCAAAGGATCGACGGCCATCAAATGGCCCAACGATCTTTATTGGAATGACAGAAAGGCAGGGGGGATCCTCATCGAGAACCATTTCAAAGGCGATCAGTGGGTGTTTGCCATCGTTGGCATCGGCATCAACATCAACCAGGTGGAATTTCCGGCTACGGCCCGCAATCCCGTATCACTGCGACAGATCACCGGCCGCGAATTCGAGGCGGTTGCGCTGGCCCGGCAGCTGGGCCAATGCCTGGACCGCCGCTATGCCGAGCTGGAAGCGGGCGGCGTCCGCGGGCTCGTCGAAGCCTATAATGCCGCGCTATACCGGCGAGGCCAGGAAGTGCGGTTAAAGAAAGACAATGCCGTCTTCACCACCCGCATTCAAAGCGTGTCGCCGCAGGGCGAGCTCCTGACACGCGACGTGCTGGACAGGCAGTTCGTCTTCGGGGAAGTGGAATGGATTATTTGAGCGCAGCCCATCCGCGCAAAATCTCCTCCGCATGCGTCTTGCTCTTCGGCTTTAAAAAGATCTTCCTGATGATCCCCTTTTCGTCGATCAGGAAAGTTGTCCGGTGAAGGCCAAGGTACTTGCGGCCATACAGCTGCTTCTCTCCCCAGACCCCATACTTATCGATGAGGACATGCCCCGGATCGGCGATCAACGGAAAAGGCAGCCCGAACTTCGTTTCAAATTTCTTGTGGCTCTTTTCGTCGTCGGGGCTGACGCCGACGATGGAGAATCCTTCCTTCCGCAGAAGGGCATAGTTGTCCCGCAGGTTGCAAGCCTCCACGGTACAGGTAGGCGTATCATCCTGTGGATAGAAGTAGAGGACCAGTCGCTTTCCCTTATAATCGGCCAGCGAGATCTTGTTGCCGCCGGCATCTTTACCGGTGAAGGCCGGGGCCTTGTCGCCTTCCTGCAGATGGGTCATGTGTTGTATTCCTTATCGGGTGAAATGAAATTCTTTTATCGTTTTGTTGCCGGCCACATCCTCCACGTACACTTTGAGGGTATGTGCACCCGGCGGGCAATGTTCATCAAAGGCATAGATGAAGGCAAGTCCTTTGTCGTTGGTAAAGCAAAGCCAGGCGCCATCCAGCTCGGCCTTGAAGCCACGCACTGCACCCAGGTCGTCCTTGACCGAAATAGCGATCCTGGAAGTCTTACTAAGGTTGGCCCCGTTAAAAAATCCCAGGGCGGTGATTACGGGCGGGGTCCTGTCTTCCACTAATTGGTAGTTGCCGAACTCCCGGAACCGGGCGGAGGCCCAGCCGTCATGCCACTCCACGCGCTCCACATCTTTCTGCGCGCCGCTATAACAGACCATGACGATCTTATCCGTAGGAGGCTTCCACGTGCTGCCAAGAAGCGAATCGGTGTTTAAAACCCGTTCGTCCTTTATCCGCACGAGCACTGGTTCCAGCAGGGGGATCCAGGGCGCGCCGATGCTGTAAGTATGGGAGACACCGCCCGGCAGGCTATGGCCTGATCCCGGATAGCCGCTGGCGACGACAGAAAGGGAAACGGAGTCATACAGGCTCCTTTCGCCGAGAAAGAAAGCGCAGCTGGATAGTTCGAGGCCGTCGACCATGCCGGGATAGAAAACTTTACCGGGTGATGAAACGCGGGCTGATCCAGCGCCGTCTAAGGTATCAACTGGCAGTGCGCCGTTTGCCGATGCGGCAGCCCCAGCTGGCACGGCAGCGGCAGAACCACCAGGCATGGACCCGCTGCCAGCCCCACCCGCCGAAGGCTGG
>JAMFRX010000312.1 GCA_026224995.1 Puia dinghuensis | reverse complement strand
GCTGGCTTTGTTCGACCTGGACGTACATAACAAGATCGTCGCGGAGACGGTGCCTGCGGCGGGTGGCCTGCCGCAATACACGGCTTATGTGAATGCGGGCAGGCAGGAGGATCTGGGCGCAGAGCTGTCCCTGAGCTACGTGCTGCTGGACGACAGGCATGCCGCCGTCACGCTGCTCCGGCCTTTTGTGACCTATGCGTATTCGGATTTCAGGTACAAGGATTTCTATAGCGACAACAACCACAACGCCGCTACGGTGAGCTATTCCAACAACAAGGTGGCGGGAGTAGCGCCCAGCGTGCTCAACCTCGGCGTCGACCTGGAGACGCAGCCGGGCTTTTATGCTTATCTTACCTACCGGTATGTTGGCGCCGTGCCTTATACCTTCGACAACCTGCACTACGCCAAATCCTATAGCCTGCTGAATGCGAAGGTCGGCTACCGCAAGACCCTGGGCGATCATTTTTCGCTCGATGCCTATTTTGGTTCCGACAATCTCACCAACAGCACTTATTATACCTTCCTGTTCTACTCGGGGAACCTGGCCGGTACGACCGACCCGCATTTCCTGCCGATGCCGTATAAGGCGACCGTGTATGGCGGCGCGAAGCTGGCCTATATCTTTTAATGTAAAACATGCGTATGACCATCAAGCACACTTCTTTCCTCCTTTTCTTACCGGCCCTGCTGGCGGCTGCCTGCGGCGGCCGCTTCGGCGACAAGCATAACGATAAGCGCGGCCTGCGCATCGTCAGCGTCAGCAAGCAGCTCACCGAGATCATCTTCGCGGTGGGCGGGGATACGGCCCTGGTAGGCGTCGATATCTCCAGCACCTGGCCGCCGGCCGCCAAAAAGATAACGGCGGTAGGTTATCACCGGGCGCTGAATCCCGAGGGTATTATTTCTCTGAACCCGAGCGTCGTCTGGAATGACGGCAACTGGGGGCCGCAACCGACCATCGACCAGCTCAAAAAAGTGGGCATCCCCCTGCGGCAGTTCGACGGCGGGAACACCATCGACAGCACCGAGCGGCTGATCAGGCAGGTCGCGGCGGAGTTCCACAACGCGAGGGCGGGCGATAGCGTTTGCCAGCGACTGGATGCAGACATGGCCCGTGCCGACTCGCTTCGGAAGACCTTTGCCGGTGAACCGGCGCTGAAAGTGCTGGTCATACATTTCGGCCAGGCGGCGAATCAATATTTCGTGCTGAACCACCGTGGCACCCAGCAGCAGATGCTGGAATGGGCAGGGGCGATCAATGTCGCCGACACCGCTCAAAAATGGAAGAACTTAAGCGCGGAGGTCATCGCACAGGCACAGCCCGATGTCATACTCGCTACCGATTATGGCTATGACCTCCAGGGCAGCCTGGAGAAGTTCAAGCAGCTGCCGGGGGTGGGACTTTCGCCTGCGGCGAAGAACAACCGCATCTACCGGATAGAAGAGCATGATTTGGTTTATCTTGGGCCACGGACCGGCCAGAACGTGTATAACCTCATCCGGTTGATCCATGGGGCTCCCGGTTCGAAGTGATCGCTATGCGTACGAATACCATTTCCTTCGGGATGTATTATGGGGTGCTTGGGATACTGCTGCTGCTTTCGCTTTTCATTTCGGCGAGGGTAGGCGCCGTGCCGATCTCCTATGATCGCATCTTCCGCTTTCTGCAGCATGCGGTAGGCTGGGGGCGGGAAGCGGGAGGCGCCACCATCGAAGAGCGGCTGTTCCTGCAGATCCGGCTTCCCCGGGTGGTGCTATGTGCATTCACCGGAGCCACCCTGTCGGTGTCGGGCGTGCTCATGCAGGCCCTGTTCCGCAATCCCATAGTAGAGCCAGGCCTGGTAGGCACATCCTCCGGCGCGGCTTTCGGCGCGGCCTTCGTCTTCGTCATGGGAAAAAGCCTGAATGGCGCCTGGGTAGATGAGCTGGGACCCTTTCTTCTTCCGCTTTTTGCCTTCGCCGGCGGCGGCGCGGCCACCTGGGTAGTCTACCGGCTTTCCAATGTCTTCGGCAAGGTGAATGTGAACACCCTGCTGCTGGCGGGCATTGCGGTGAATGCCCTTGCCGCCGGCGGCACCGGCTTCTTTTCCTATATCGCCCGTGATCCGCAAGCGCGCAGCATCGTCTTCTGGAATTTGGGGACCCTCTCCGGCGCCGACTGGAGCAATACCGGGATCGTCGGTTTCACCACGATAGCGGGCATCTTCCTGTCATTACGCTACACCAAGGCGCTCAATGCGCTGATGCTGGGCGAGTCCGAGGCCGGCTACCTGGGGGTTCGGACGGCACGGCTGAAGCGCCGTATCCTGCTCCTCAATACCCTGATGGTAGCCGTGGCTACTTCCGTCGTCGGCGTCATCGCCTTCGTAGGGCTGGTGGTCCCGCATATCCTTCGCCTGCTAAAGGGCTCCGATAACCGCTTTCTTGTCATCGCCTCAGCGTTGCTGGGCGCCATCCTCCTGAATCTCGCGGATATGCTGGCGCGCGTCATCGTGGCCCCTTCGGAATTCCCTATCGGCGTGCTGACGGCATTCGCAGGCGCTCCGGTCTTTCTCTTCCTGCTTATCCGTGCGGGGCGGCAGCAGCAAAAAGGAGGGTTCTATGCTTAGTATCACCGGCCTCACCTGTCTTGCCGGCGGCAGGCCGGTCCTGCAGGAAGTCTCCGCAGACTTCGCGCCGGGGGCGCTGCATGTTATCGTAGGACCCAACGGCTCGGGCAAATCCACCTTTATAAAAGCCTTTGCCGGCGACTGGCCGGTGGAGTCGGGCGAGGTCCGCTACGACGGGATACCCCTGCCGCAGCTGGAAAGGACGGCTCTGGCCCGACGTCGTGCCGTGATGAGCCAGCTCCCCGAGCTGCATTTCCCCCTTCGGGTAGACGATATCGTTATGATGGGCCGCTATCCCCATTTTTCTTTCCGGCCTTCCCGGCAGGATACGGAGATCTGCCGGGAGGCTATGGACCGCTTGTCGATCCTCGACCTTTCCGGCAGGGACTACCTGACCCTTTCGGGCGGTGAGAAGCAGCGGGTCCAGTTCGCCAGGGCGCTGGCGCAGATCTGGGATGCGCCGGCCGAAGGCTGCCGGTATCTCTTCCTGGACGAACCTGTCAGCAGCCTTGACATCTACTATCAGCATGAGCTGCTGGCGCTGGTGCGCGATCTGGTGAAAGCGAATATCGTGCTCGTCGCCGTCCTGCACGATCTTAACCTCGCCCTGCAATATGCCGACCGGATGCTTTTCCTGAAGCAGGGCCGGGTGATCGCGGAAGGGGAGGCCCCGGCGATCGTAAAGCCGGAGCTGATACGCGAGGTCTTCCAGATGGAGACGCATGTGCTGGCGAATCCCTATGGCCATCGGCCGGTGGTGGTCTACGGGTAGTCGTCTTCGGTTAATATCCAAAAAGAAACGGGTAATATTGGGGCGGGGCGATCGGCGCTTATCGTGGAAATTTAGAGGCCCAATGTTTCGTTCACCCCAATCGATTAATTATGAAAGGAATCGTTCTTTTTCTCCTCGGCTTCCCGGCGGCTACCGGCGTTTTTGCGCAGGACAGCGTCGTTTCTTTCGCCGGGTCTGGCGGGGCTGCCGTCCATAGTCGTCCGGCCGTTCGCCACGACGAAGGGTCTTCCCTGCTGCCGCTGCTGGCCGCTGACACCGGGAAAAGACTGAGCCCCGACCCGGAGGATGATGAGGAGGAGGAGGCGGAAGAACGCGAAGGGGCTTCGAAGCGGGGCCACGGTGTCCGGCATGGCCGGCGGGGACGGGACTCTGTAGGATTTGCAGCCGCTTCGGCAGCAGTAGAGCAGACCTGGTTCGGATCGCGGCCTGCTCCGGCCCTGACCGCCAGCTTCGACGGACTGGGTGAAGGCTTCTCGGGGCCTCAGGGCACCGCTTTCTATCGCAACCCTTCGGACAATGCCCTGGCGGTCGGGCCGGACCATATCTTCCAGATCGTGAATACCCGGATGGCCATCTATACCAAGAAAGGGAAGAAATACGATACCACGGGCCGGATACTCTTTGGACCGGGGGAGACGCGCAGCGTCTTCAAAGGTTTCGGCGGCCCCTGCGAGAAGCTCAACAACGGCGACGCCGTCGTCCGCTATGATCAGCTGGCGGACCGCTGGCTCATCGTCATGCCTACCTTCCGGCGGGGCATACCCCGGACGGAAGAAAAAGACAGCCTGCACGGCATGGCGCCTTATCCCTCCCAGCCGGGGAAGGCGGAGATGCTGTACCAGGCGCCGCCGGTGTATGCGGAAGAGCGGCCCGCCGGCGGCGTCCGGCCGCCCCGGACACGCATCGATACGACGGGGACCTATTGCATGTGCTATGCCATCAGCACGGGCCCCGATCCCTTTGGCCCTTACTATCGTTATGAATTCGACCGCCCCCTGTTCCCCGACTATCCGCGCCCCGCCATCTGGCCGGACGGATATTATACTACTTCCAGCACCAGCGACAACCTGATCCAGCGGCAGGCCTTCGTGGTCGACCGGGCCAAAATGCTGCGGGGAGAGGACGCTACGGAGCAATCCTTCCTGCTCAACGATGTCAACTTCCTGCTGAATTCCGACGTCGAAGGCCAGCAGCTGCCTGACAAAGGTGCGCCCAATATCATGGTCACCAATGGCGGCACCCAGCTGCACAACAACTTTGAGGACGACGGCATTTATGTCTGGAAATTCCATGTGGATTGGAAGGATACGACGAAGACGAAGCTGGAGGGCCCCGTAAAGATCGGAGTCGCACCCTATCACTATAGCGGCGACGGACAGCTCAAGAAGTCGGTACCGCAGCCTGACACCGCCATGCGGCTCGACACCCAGGGGGATAAGCTCCTGGGCCGCCTGATCTACCGGCGCATCGGCAAGCAGGAATCGTATGTCGTCGTCCACTCCGTGAAGACGGCTGCAGGCGGCGGCGGCGTCCGCTGGTACGAGTTCCGTCCTGCCAAACACCGTCGGCTGGGAGTCTATCAGCAAGGCACATACGCGCCGGACGGCGACTACCGCTGGCTGCCGGGTGCGGCGATGGATAAATACGGCAATATCGGCATCGGCTATACTTATGGTGGCGCCACTCATTTTCCCGGCCAGCGTTTCACCGGCAGGCTGGCGACCGACTCCTTAGGGATCATGGGCTTCGGCGAAGGCATACTGGCGGAGGGCCAGGCATCGCAGCTCAATACGCTGCGGTGGGAAGATTATACCTATACCGTGATCGATCCTACGGACGATGAAACCTTTTGGTATGTCGGCGACTACCTGAAAAAAGGTGCGAAGAATTATTCGACGCGGATCGGGGGATTTAAGCTCACCACTCCGCAAACTCCCATGCGCTCTGATACGACTCCTGCTGCTGGGCATACGAAATAAGGTCGGCATAAAAGGGGATGCGGGACAGGGTGGCGCTGTCGCCGATGACCACCAGCTTTTTGCGGGCCCTCGTCATGGCTACGTTCATCCGGCGGATGTCGGCGAGGAAGCCGACCCTGCTGTCGGCATTGCTCCTGGTCATGCCGATGTAGACGATATCCCGTTCCTGTCCCTGGAAGCTGTCGATCGTATTGACGGTGATGCGGTTGAGCTGCGCCTTCAGCCCCGATGCCGCCCGGACAAGCTCCTGCAGCAGATGTACCTGACTCCGGTAGGGAGAGATGATGGCCATGGTGGGAAACCCTTCCGGCGGATAGCGGGTAGCCAGATCCGTTACCAGCTGCGTTGCATGGCGGACGAGGAAGGCGGCCTCTTCCGGGTTGGTTAGCCCCGTGCCTTCCGGCCGCTCGTCGAATCCACATCCTGCGGTATCGATAAAGGCGAGGGGCGCATCGCCTGCAAACAGCGTATGCGTGGCCACGGTAGGATGGGCTCTCAGCCGTCCCCCGTAAAACACCCCGGACGGGTAGCCCATGATCCGCTCGTGCATCCGGTATTGTTCCTCCAGCAGCGTGACGGCCTGAGGATGGAGGATTACGCATTTCTCCAGCAGGGTAGTAGCCAGTCCGCGTCGCGCCGCTTCTTCGGACCGGATGGTGGGCGGCAGCTGGCAGTGGTCGCCGGCAAGGATGAGGCGGGGCGCTTTTAGTATCGGTATCCAGCAGGCAGGCTCCAGCGCCTGACCGGCTTCGTCGATCACGGCGGTGGCGTAGCGCAGGTTGCGTACGGTATAGTGGTTGGCGCCTACCAGGGTGGCGGTGATCACCTGGGCTTTGCCGACGACATCGTCCAGGATGAATTGCTCAGTGCGCTCTACCTCTTTCAGCACGTTTCGGGCTTCGTCGAAGAGGGCCTTTCGCTGATCGCGTTCCGCCTGGCCGAACTGGCGTTTGTATTTATGCGCCATGTCCCTGTACTCCCCGGCTTTCTTCTTCAGACGTTTTATCTCCTTCATAGCGCTATGTTCCATCATCCTGCTGTCAAGGGTCAGTGATTGCAGCTGCTCCGACACCCGGGTGGGATTGCCGATGCGCAGCACGTTCAGGCCGGAGTCCGACAGCTTCTCGCTCAGGAGGTCTACGGCGGTATTGCTGGGCGCGACTACCAGGATGGGTCCACCGTCGCGCCGGATGAGCGCCCGGATGGCAGCTACCAGGGTCGTGGTCTTGCCGGTGCCGGGCGGGCCATGGACGATGGCCAGGTCGTCGGCAGCGAGGATGCGGGCGACGGCCGCCTGTTGGGAGGCGTTGAGCGTGGACGCCCCGCCAGCCCCAACCCCAGCCCCGGCCTCAAAAGATGGCGGCTCCTGCCCAGTGAGGATCCGGACCAGCTTACCTTCCCCGCTTTTCCCTGCCAGGGCGGCCGCCTGCCGGAGGGCGCTGAACATTTCGGTATAGCTGTTATCATCGAAGAGCAGGTCGATGCCGAGCTTTCCATCCCGGGCCCAATCGGGAAGCTCGTCCGTCCGCAAGGTGAGCTTCAGCCGGTTGCCACCCACGAAAGAGATCGTCCCCTCCACGCGGTCGGCGCCGGGGTCATGGTTGGAGAAAAGCGCGGCGAGGGCGCCGAACCGCAGCTGATGCGCAATGTCCTGGTGGGTGGTGCGCTCCACTTCCACCGTCAGATAGTCGCCCCGGCCCAGCTCCGTGTCCCGGATGGCAATGGGATACCAGGCCAGACCGGCTTCGCGGCGGGTAGCCACGGAAGACGAGCCTGCCTGTTCCTGGTAAAGGCGCCGGTCTTCGGCTTGTTCGATCTTCAGCAGCTGAGTGAGCTCAGAAAAATAATCCATTCGGCAAATATAAAAATTTGGCGGCATTGGGTGTTCTGGGTAAATTGAAGTGATTTCACTTTAACCTTTGAGCTATGAAGCATGCGGCCCTCCCGGTTCTCGCTTTCGGTCTGATCCTTTCGCTTTTGTGTTCTACACTTGCCAGGGCTCAGTCCGGTCCGCCCGATATGACTTTCGGAGCGATCACGCCGGCGGACTTTGCCCCTACGGCCTATGCTCCGGACAGCACGGCCAATGCCGTTTTCCTGCTCGACCACGGAGATGTGACCTTTGATGGCACCTACAGCAACAACCATAGCTTTGCCACCATCTACACACGGCATACCCGTCTTCGCATCCTCAACAAGAACGCGCTGGGACTTGCTACCCTGAGCATCTCTTCTGCGCATCACAACGGCTACGAAGCCTTTACCACGGATGTGCGGGCGGCGACGTATAACCTGCAGGATGGAAAGGTGGTCGAGACCAAGTTGGACAAAAAGAGCATCTTCAAGGATAAGAACGGTTATTACAATATCGAAAAGCTGGCTTTCCCGGATGCCCGGGAGGGCTCTATCATAGAATACACCTACACCATCACCTATCCCGGCTATGGCTACATCCCCGACTGGGAATTCCAGGGGAGCTATCCTGTACTTTGGAGCCAGTACGAGGTGACGGTTCCGGCGATGTTCGATTTTTCTGTGAAGAGTCAGGGCTACCGGCTTTATACAGTGGATACCACGTTCTATTTTGAAGGAGCCAGCTTCCCCGTCAACTTCGGCATGGATGCCCGGGGCATCTGGAACGGAAAGGACATTCATCGCGTCTGGGCAATGGATGATATGCCCCCGCTGGATAAAAAGGAGCCTTATACCACGACGCTGCGCAACCACATTCAAAAGGTGCAATTCCAGCTTTCGGCCGTGCAATTCGGCAGCTATCGAAAGACGTATCGCACCACCTGGCCGGAGCTGACCACGGAATTACTGAAGAACGATAATTTCGGCGGGACGCTTGGCGACAGGAATCATTGGATGGACGACGAGCTCAAAAAAATCGTCCAGGCTGGCAGCACCTCGCAGGAAGCCGCCCGGAAGATCTTCGCCTACGTCCGGGACCAGTTTACTTCCACGGGACAGGAAGGCATCTATATCACCCAGCCGCTCAAGAAGACCTGGGAAGACAAAAAAGGGGGTGTCGCGGACATCAACCTGCTGCTGACGGCCCTGTATAAGCATGCGGGCTTCGAGGCCAGCCCGGTGATCCTGAGCACCCGTGCCCATGGCCGCACACTGGACGCCTTCCCGCTGCTGAGCGAGTATAACTATGTCCTTACCCGCGTCCTGGCGGATGGGCAATACTATCTGCTGGATGCCACCAGGACCACCACCGGCTTCGGGGCGCTCCCCGAGCTATGCTACAACGGCCCGGCACACGTCATCGACGCCGGCAATGACGTCATCCCCCTGCTCACCGACTCCATAACCGAAAGACGGATTACCCAGGTCATGCTGGCAAATGACGACGGCGGCGGGTATTCGGGTACCTATTCCCGTAGGGAAGGGGTTTTCGAGTCCATGGATACCCGTACTCTCCTGAAAAGAGAAAAGCCAGATGACTTCTTCGAAAGGCTGAGCAAGGGCCTGGCGGAATATAAGCAGATGGGCGAGCACGGCTTCGACTCGCTTGCCGTTCCCGAAGAGCTTCTCTGCTGGCACTATTCCATGACCTATCACTTTGCCCAGAAGACGCTTTATTTCAATCCGATCATGCACGAGCGGATGAGCAACAGCCCCATCCCCGATCCGGAACGGCATTACCCGGTGGAGATGCCTTACTGCATCGACAACAACTATATCCTGCACATGGACATCCCCAAGGGGTATGCCATCGACCAGCTGCCCAAATCGACGCGCTTTACCCTGGAAGACGGCAGCGGCTCTTACGAATACCGGGTCGATACGGATGGCAAGACCATCGATTTCCACTCCCGGATGCAGCTAAAAAGAACCAACTATACCGTGGATGAATATTCTGGGCTGCGGAATTTCTTCGCCCTCGTTATTCAAAAAGAAAAAGAACCGATCATCTTCAAGAAAACCAATTAAGCATGCACCTGATCCCGCCTGGTAAACTGCGCTGTCTGCTGGCTGCCTGCCTGCTCTGGCATTCTGTTTCCGCTCAGGAGCCCATGACCGGGCCGCTGCCGGACAGCCTGACGAAGGGCGCCGGAATGGTCAAGCGGATGGATCTCACGGAGATCGACATAGAATCGCCCCGCAAGGCGCGGATCCATCACCAATATGTCTATACGATACTCAACAGCACCGGCGATCCCTGGTCGGCGATCTCGACGTTCTACGACAAATTCCATGACCTGGGGAACGTGAGCGCTACGCTGTACGATGCGGGCGGAAAAGTGGTGAAGAAGATAAAGAAGAGCGACCTCGAAGATTGGAATATCGAAGGGCTGGGGATCTTTATGATGGATATCCGGGTAAAATACTACCGGTTCGGCTACCATGCTTATCCGTATACGATAAGCTTCGAGGAGGACATGACCCTTAGCGGTCTGTTCGGGCTACAGCCGCAGTGGATGCCGCAGCCTTCGTCGCTGGTATCGGTGGTGAGTAGCAGGCTGGTGATCCGGGCGCCGGCGGATTATCCGCTGCAGTATAAGGAGTATCATTTCCCCGATCCCGTGGCTGTAACGGAGAAGAAAGGCGACAAGATCTATTCCTGGCAGATCACGAATCTGCCGGCGGTGAAGAGCGAGCCTTATGCCGCCGACTGGTATGGCCGGGAGCCGCGCATCAACCTGGCCCCGGGGAGCTTCGAGGTGGACGGCTTCAAGGGCAGCTGCTATTCCTGGGCGGACCTGGGCCGTTTCATGGACGAGCTTTACAAGGGACGGGCCCAACTGCCGGAAGAAGCCAGGCGGAAAGTGCATGCGCTCGTAGACGGGCTGAGCGACGACCACGCGAAGATCCGGGCGCTGTACGGCTTCCTGCAGCAGAATACACATTATGTAGGAATAGAGCTGGGCATCGGAGGCTGGCAGCCCTATGATGCGAACTACGTATACACCAGGAAATATGGGGATTGCAAGGCGCTTGCCAATTACATGGTGGCCCTGCTGAAAGAGGCCGGTATCCGCGGCTGTTCCGTCCTGATCCGGAGCGGGGCGGAGGCGCCCCCTATAGATACCGGGTTTGCCTGCACTCAGTTCAATCATGTGATCGCCGTGGCTTTTACGGGTAAGGATTCCGTTTGGCTGGAATGCACGAGCTCTACGCTGCCGGCCGGCTATCTGAGCAGCTTAACGGCCGACCGCGACGCCCTGCTGCTGGACGAGAACGGCGCTCATGTCATTCATACTCCGGCCTATGGGGTGCGCGAGAACCGGCTTATCCGCGTCGTAAAAGGCAGCATCGACGACAAGGGGGACCTGCAGGTCACCATGCAGACCGACTATTCGGGACTGGAACAGGACGGCCCGGCTTCATTGGTGAACAGGGCCAGTAAAAAAGACCGGTTGGACCTGCAACGGCAATTGCTGGGCCTGGCCAACTGCACAATCAGCGATCTCGCTGACAGCGCTTCACCGGGCGCCGTGCCGGCTCTACGGGAGACCATGACCGTGTCTGCGGGGCAGTATGCTACGGTGGCCGGCAACAGGCTGCTGTTCACACCGGGGATCTTCATGCGAAAGATGCCAAGGCTGCAGGAACTGGCCAACCGGCAGTCGGACTTCGAGCTGAAGGCCTCCGTAGAAGAGGCCGACTCCATAGCGCTGCAGCTGCCGGCGGGCTGGACGCCGGAGGGAAACCTCCTCAACGGCAGCCTTTCCTCTCCTTTCGGCAGCTATCGTGTCCGTAGCAGCTTTGCCAATGGCGTGCTCACGATCGCCTGCGATTACCGTCAATACAAGGGCATCTATCCCGCGGCAGAGTATCCGCGGCTGGTGCGGCTCTTCAACCTCGCGCACCGGGAAGCGGACCGGGAGCTGGTATTGCTCAAGGCCCCGCCGTCGGCAGGGCCTTGAGGGAGGGCTTGAACTGGACCTTACGTTTCTTGGATCAGCTTTCCTTCCGGAAAAAGATATTGCCACTTATGGTCTCCAGATCGATGGGTTTTCCGCCGCCGCCGTTGAGCTCGGCCGAAACGGACCCGCCGCCTACCTGTTTTATATGTCTGCTCATGGGTATGTCGATATTCGAATACATTGTTCCAGAGATGGTGTGCATTTTCAGGGCTGCCTTACGTTCGGGCGAGATGGCGAGGTCGATGAACCCGCTGATGCTACGTGCCCTGATCTCGGCCGTATTGCCGTTGATGGTGATGTTGCCGTTGATGGTTTCGACGGAGAAGTCGACATTCTCGGGAACATATACCGTATGGTAGATATGGGTCCTGTAGTTGCAGCAACAGCAGCAGTTGCCGGAGTCGCGGTCCCTGCGTTTGATGTTCTCGGTCTCTAATTTTGCCGTGACATTGATGGTGCTCCCGGCTTCGTCGAAGACCATTTTGTAATCGTCATTGTCCTTGTTATCGTTGACATCGATAGAGCTATGGATATAGACCTCATCTTTTTTCCAGGTCACGATACGGATGGAGTCGGAGATCTGGAAGTTCATGGAGACGAAGTTCTTCGGCGAAAAAGCGATGTGCTTTTCGATGATCTTCTGCGCGTGTGTTGCCAGGAACCCGATGCACAGCAGTGCAGGGAATATGCTCTTTTTCATAATGCTGGTTTGTTTTATTTAGTTGGAGATGTGATTATCCCTTGCGAACAAAGATGCTTCCACTGACGGTGTGCAGCCTCACGTCGACGCCGCCGCCATTGAACGCGCCGTGGATATTGCCGCCGCCGACGCGGCGCATATCACCATTGGTAGCCGGGAAGTCAAAATCGGAATACATGTTGCCGGATATGGTGCCCAGCTCCAGGTTGAAGCCCGCTTTCGCCGGCAGGGTCACATCGACCGAGCCGCTCACGGAGGTGATGGAGATGGATTTATCCTTGCTGATCTCGCCGAAGACTACGCTGACGAGGCCGCTGATAGTAGAGATGACCAATGGGCCGGTCACATTCTTTAACCAGATATCGTGGCAACCCTGGAACTCTATTTCATTCTTTATGTTCTGGATATGCGTTTCGCCGCCGCCAGCGCAATCCCTGGTGATCTCGAGCGCCAGGTTTTCGGGTACCTTGATGTGGTAGTCGGCGCTGTGCGTAAGGGGCAGCAGACAGTGTAAGGTGACTTTGTTGCCGCTCTTTTCCATGTACAAGCCAATGCCGGTATTGTCTGTTCCGGCGGCATATATCGGCTTGAGACCCTTGGCGCGTTCGTCGGGTTCAAACTGGTGTCCTTCGGCAGTGACGATGATCTCGTTGCCGCTATATCCTTCGATGGGCAGGTCGCCCTTGAACCCGTCGAGGACCAGCTTTCCTTCTTTGGTGTTCTCGGCCTGAACCTTGAATTCCTGTGCGCGGCACAGCCCGGCGAGTGTTACGGACATAACGAGGAGGAAGATATACTTCGTTTTTTTCATGATCTTTATTTTAATGTTTGGTGTTACAAAACTTTGAGGCTGCGTTGTGCGGCATCCCTGACCTCTTTGAGGGTCTTTTTATTCGTCAGGATATCCTTGATCGGCGCAATAGCCCTGGTCTCTCTCTTCTCCGTAAGCAGGTTGATCAGCACCACCTGGATGATCGGTTCGGTTTGTCTGCTAAGCGAGGCTACCAGTGAATCGCGTACCGAGCGCCGGTCGGAAAAACGGGCCAGGGAATACAGGGAGGCCAACCGCACATTGCCGTTCTTATCGTTGTTGAGGGTGTTCATGAGGGCATCGATGACCTGCTGATCCGGACTCGCCATCCCTTCGGCATAGCTTACGGCCTTGATGCGTTGACTGGCCGACTCATCATCTATGAGCGAGAATAGCACCTGCTCCTTCATCTCTTTCACTTCCTTCCGAAGGGCCGAAAGCTGGTCGTCAGTGCTGCTCGTCTCCGGCCTCGTCCTGAGCGCCGCCCCGATGCTTATCCCGCTTGCCAGCAGGATCACTGCTGCCGCTACCTTCCAGACCGGAGAAGAGAAGGGGAGGAGGTTTTTGCGTGGTCTTTCCTCCGCCGGGAACTCCTGGATGATATTGGCTGTCGTCAGCATATTCAGCTCCGACTGCAGCATGGTATCGAAGCTCTCGCGAAGGACGGGAGGAGGCATTTCCCGGGGGCTGTCCTTCATGGTTGTAAGCAGCTCCTTCAGCTCTTGCATCTCGCGAGTACACTCCGCACAGGTTTCCAGATGTTGCCGGATGGCCGCCGCGGTGGTGGGATCCAGGCCCTGGTCCAGGTAGTCGATCAGTTTCGCTTGTATTTCCTTGCAATTCATGTTCACCGCTTAAATTTGTTTGAAATAAAGGGTCCTTAGCTGTTTGAGCGCCCTATAGACCTGGACCTTGATAGCCGCGACGGAACTCTCTCTTATGCGTGCGATCTCCTCGTATTTAAGACCCTGATACCGGCTCAGCACCAGCACTTCCCGCTGGTCGGGGTCTAAGCCCGCCAGGGCCAGGTCCAGCCGCTGATACTGATCCTGTGTATAGCCTGTTGATTGGTCGGCCAGTTGCTGTTCCACCTCCTCCGGGTCGGCCAGGCGGCCCGGGCCCTTTTGCTGCTGTTTGCAGAAATCCACATGTACATTACGCGCCATCCGATAGATCCAGGACCGGAAGCTGCCTTGCGCGGGCTCGTAGCTCTGCCGGTACCGGATGACGCGGTAGAAAAGGTTCTGCGTAAGGTCCTGGCTGACAGCCCGGTCGCTTGTCAGCCGGAGGAAAAAATTATAAAGGCTTACCTGGTACCGGTCGAATAATGCCGTGAGCTCCGACAGATGTCCTTCTCTTACCAGCAGCATTATTTTTTCGTCAGATAGTTCAGGCACCATTGATTAGTTTCTATTTAGATTACTGCGGAAAGTCAGAAAGGTTACACGCTGACGGCGACTTTTTTTATTTCCGCCTGCATCCGCCACATGCCTTTGAGCTCTTCCCGGAAGGCGGGGTAGCCTATCCGGGTGGTGCTGTGGAACCGGAAGCCCCATTTTTCGTAAAAGGCGATCGCTGGCGTATTGGTATCGAGGACGGCCAGCCAGCAGACTTCTTTATCCAAGGCCTTGGCGACCTGGAAGGCCAGCTCGACTAATTTCCCCCCGATCCTGAGGCCCTGCCGGTCCGGAAGGATATAGAGCTTGTCCAGCTCCATGCCTTTCTCAGGCGGGGCATCTGGCAGGTTGGAATGCAGGTTCAGCTTGATAAAGGCTACCGGCTGGTCGTGGTGGAAGGCGGTATAGTAGTGAATTTGGGGGTCCGACAGCTCGGCAGCCAGGGTGTCGATGCCGAAGACCTTGTCCATATAATCTTCCAGGCCGCCTTCGTTCCAGTGGTGGTGGAAGTTTTGGCTGTAGGCTTCCCGACAGATAAAATGCAGGGTATCCAGGTCAGCGGGCTGCATCAAACGGATGGTGACGGGGCTACTCAAAATCGTTGCGGTAAATGGACTTCCCATCGGTGGTCCTTAGGTTTACGGAATCCACGGCACACAGGCCATTGGAGATGAAGCCGAGGCCGGTGATCGATCCGCAGGACTGGCGGTAGACGGAGGAAAGGGCTTCTACGCCGTTGATGCGGATGCTGACGTGCTTGTCTTTTACGGAAACCTCCATGTTTTGCCATGTGCGTACATCGCTTCCCAAAGCCGACAGGTCATTGGTCTTACCATTAAGATAAGTATCGCCGAACTGAGTCTTCAGCTCGCTGGCACAGCCTTTTAAGGTGCTGATAAAATACATGAAATTTTGCTGGCAGAAGATCTCGGGCATAATGTAGGGGCAGGCCACGTTCCCGAGCGGGGTCATTTTGATCCGGAAGCTAAAGTCGAAATTATCGCTGCTGCTCCCGAAGGCGGAGGGGAAATAGACCAGCTCATATACGTTCTCCTGCCTGGTATCGATCCTGGCCTCCGCCAGGTCGGCCGGGGTTAGCTGCAGCGCGCCATCTTTAATGCCCTTGGCCGTAAACAGGTAGCTGGGCTTGCTCTTGGGCAGCTTATCCTTGACAAAGAAGAACCAGCGGTCGGTTGGGATGCTCACGGGGAGCGTTTTGATGACCTGGTTATTGGCGATCAGCTTCGCATTGTGATAACCGGGCTCATAATAGATATCGGTAAGGGTATAGCTCTTCTTATAGATCCTTACCCGGCGGTTGATATCCCAGGATTGCTGGATAAAAAAGCTATCGGCGGTGACACTATCTATGTTGTACCGGAAGACCACCGTATTGGGAAGATCGTTGCTGGTAACTTTCACGACGGAGAACCGGGCTTTTTCAATGTTGGCCAGTCCTGGCCTGTGGATCTTTATGACGGCAAACAGGCCAAGGGTAGCCAGTATCAGCAGCCCCATGAGGAGCAGGACCCGGGCAGAAGCGGCTTTCTTTCGCGGAGAAGCGGAAGCCCGGGGAGGTTCTGCCGGATAGTCGCGGCCAGCGGAGTCTTTCCGCGCGACTGTGTCCGCGGGGTTTTGTGCCCTTTTGAACTGCTGCCAGCCGGGATAATCCAGAAATTGGGCGAGGGCATCCAGGGTGGCGACCTGGGGGAGGCGGGAGAACTGCCCATTCAACAGCCGCTTGATGGTCGATACGCTGATCAGCACTCCTGTTTTCGAATCTATGGAATCGGCCAGGAATTTGAGATCTCTCTGGACAAGGTTACCGGTGTTCGTAAGACCAGCTTTCCGGCAAACCTCCGTCATGCAAATTCCTACCAATTCCTGGTCACCAGCGGGTTTTGCAGGCATTTTGAATGTATTTGAATGGCTTTTGACAGTGAATTTGAAGTAAGCCTATCGATTTTTGCTAGACCAAATTAATCTTTAAACAGCAAAAAACATGAAAATGAACAGGCTTTTCAAAACGGTCCTTCTCACAGGATTGTTTGTGGGTACTACGGATCTGGCCTCTGCTTACCTCTCCAGTTTCATCAAGTCAGGAAAGTTCCCCGAAAAAATGCTGAACGGTATTGCCGGTGGGGCGCTCGGAATCGAGACCGCCCTGCAGGGAGGGACCTGGGCTGCATTTTTGGGCCTGTTCTTTCATTATTTCATCGCGTTCTCTTTCACCTTATTCTTTTTTTTAATTTTTCCGCGTGTGAAGCTGCTATCCTATAACAAATACCTGGTAGGAATGCTATACGCCGTTTTTGTGGACGTAGTGGTGGGTCAGGTGATCCTGCCGCTCAGCCGGTTCCCGGCCTGGCCCTTTAACCTTCCCCATGCCGTGGTCAACTGGATGGTGTTGGGCGTTCTCTTCGGCATCCCTATTGCCTATAATGCATACAAATTTTACGGGGTGGAATCTGAATGAGCTCAACGGATGAGAAGCAGGATGCCGTGGGTGGTTTTCGGTGCCTTTTCCAGGTCGGTATAATCCACCTCCCATACATAGGTCCCGGCCGGCTGCGGATCGCCATGAAAGGCGCCGTCCCATCCCGGTCGCTCGCCGGAGCTGGCGAACAGCAATCCGCCATACCGGTTGTATACGCGCAGCTGAAGCGTCGTGAGGTAAGGGCTGTGCATGACCCGGAACAGGTCGTTGATGCCGTTCCCATTGGGAGTAAAGGCATTCGGGAGATAGATGCTGTTGCACTCGGGCTTCAGATCGAGGTCCAGATGCGCATGGGCGGAGTC
>JAMFRX010000042.1 GCA_026224995.1 Puia dinghuensis | reverse complement strand
GGAATTCGAAGAGCTGGTACTGCTCACCATTGCCGCACTGATGAACAGCGCCTACAGAGTAGCTATCTGTGACGAACTTTCCAAACACGCCGACCGCACGGTGAAGCTTGGCGTGGTACATTCGGTGCTTAATCGCCTCGAAGAAAAAGGCCTGGCAAAAAGTGAGCTGGGCGAGGCTACCGCTGCCCGCGGCGGTAAGAGAAAGCGCTTTTATATGCTCACCAGCGCGGGAAAGGCATCGCTGTTGCGGTCGAAAGAGATCCGCGACGAGCTATGGAAGAAAATTCCCAATCTCGCCCTAAACCGCATCTGATGACTCGAAAAACACCACAAGCGCCAAAATGGGCCACCCGGCTTCTCACCTCGTACTGCCGGCCCGAATTGCTGGAAGACCTGCAGGGCGATCTCAACGAGCTCTTCCAACGTAACGTCCGGGAAAGGGGCGCATTCGCCGCCCGGCTGATCTATGGCATCGACGTCCTGAAGTTTTTCCGGCCTTACACCGTTCGAAAACCATCCTTCAGCAACCCGCTAAACGAAAAAGTCATGTTGGCCAATTATTTTAAAACCTCGACGCGCGTGATCCTACGCAACAAGCTGTTCTCCGGCATCAACATTATCGGCATGGCGGTTAGTCTTTCGGTCGGCCTGCTCGTCGTCGCCTTTATATCCGATCTGTTCTCCTATAATAGTACCCTGAAGAATACAGACCGCATCTATCGCGTCGCCTCTTCCTTCGCCCCGACACCGGGTCTCCCGCCGATGAAGCTAGCCTCTGCCTCCTGGAAAGGAGGCCTCCTCATCCGGCAACAGATCCCTGGGGTGGAATCCGTTGTGATCTTGCGCCGGGGATTCGGCGGGGACGCCAAAATGAAAGAGAATACGGTACCCGTATCCGGCACCTACGCCGATGAAGGCTTTTTTAATGTCTTTAGCTACCCGCTGGTACGGGGCCAGGCGGCCACCGCCTTGAAACAACCCAACTCCCTGGTACTCACCGAAATCACGGCCAAAAAACTATTCGGCCAGGCTGAAGCGATGGGTAAGACGGTAACCATCGATACGGTCATTTATACCGTCACCGGCATCGCCGCGGACATTCCGAAACTTTCCTCCCTTCAATTTGAAATGCTGGTCTCCCTCTCGTCGATCAACCTGGCCAAGGTCAAGCCGGATACGGATGGCGATTATCTGGACTGGACCAATATTTTCTCCAACTATATCTATGTACTGCTGTCAAAGAATACCAGTCCCGCCTCCTTTACAGCGGCCCTGGACAAGATCAACGAACGGGAAAACGCCTCGCTAAAAAACCGCAAGACCTGGCTTTGGCCGCAGCCGCTGAAAAATATGGCCGTCGGCGAGTTCATGGGAAATGAGAATGGCCACGTTTTCGATAGGGTTGCGCTGTTCACCATGATCGGCCTCGCCTTTGTCATCCTTCTCTCCGCCTGCTTCAACTATACCAACCTGTCCATGGCCCGCTCGCTTCGGCGTTCCCGTGAGGTGGGCATCCGTAAAGTAGTAGGCGCCCGACGCATCCAGGTGATCGGCCAGTTCATAGCAGAATCGGTCCTCATCTCACTCCTCTCGCTTTGTTTTGCCTTTTTTATCTTCCTTATCCTTCGCGGACAATTCCTTTCCATCAACAGCCAATGGGCGGATGCCTATTCGCTGGAACTCTCCCCACGCCTCGCGATCAGCTTTATTGGCCTGGCGATCGTGGTCGGGATCATCGCCGGGATGCTACCCGCCATCTTCTATGCAAAGATCAATGCCGTCCAGGTGCTCAAAGATGCGTCTTCGCTGAAGGTGTTTGGGCATATAAGTCTGCGAAAAGTCCTGATCGTGTTCCAGTATACCTTCTCGCTCATCTTCATCACAGCAACCGTCATCGGCTATCATCAATACAAAGGCTTTCTACGGTTCGATCTGGGTTTCTCCACGGAAAATATCCTCAATATCAAAACGCAGGGCAATAATGAAGACCTGTTGGTAAAAGAATTATCGACGCTTCCTGCCGTCCATGGCGTCTCAAGGTCCGTGATGGTCGTCAGTCTCGGCAACCTCTATGGGACCACTATGAAATACCGGAATCCATTAGATTCTGCCTCCGTCTACATGAATTACATCGATGAGAACTATCTTCCGCTCCATAAATATACGCTCGTGGCGGGCCATAACTTCACCCCAAAACCAAAGGACGCTCCCGAAACAGAGGTCATCGTCAACGAAGAGCTGCTAAGGCGTTTCAACATCGCGCACGGCAACCCCGAAAAAGCCATCGGTGAAAGGGTGACCTTTAGAAATAATAAGCAGCTGTCGATCGTAGGGGTATTAAAAGACTTCCACTACGGCACCCTGGAAAGCAAGATCGACCCGACGGCGTACTGGTATTCAGCCCAACCCGGTGGCTATCTCAATGTCAAGATCGACCCTGCCAATCTGCCCGCCACAATGGCCGGTATCCAGAGCATATGGAAACAGATCGATAAGGTTCACCCGCTCGATGCCACAAGCTATGACGAGCAGATCGAACAGGCGTATAGTGTGTATTCGATGATGCTAAAGGTCATCGGTTTCTTCGCCCTGCTCGCCATCTGCATCTCCTCGCTCGGGCTGTTTGGCATGGTCATCTACACGATGGAAAAGCGCCTGAAAGAGATAAGTATCCGCAGGGTGCTGGGCGCCGGAAAGGGTGGACTGATCTATCTGTTAAGCAGAAGCTTTTTGATCCTGCTCCTCCTTTCGGCGGCGATCGCAATCCCTCTTACCTGGCTCTTCTTCGACAAAGTCGTATTGGCCCGGTTTGCGTACCACCAGTCCATCGGGTTCGGCGATCTCTTTCCCGGATTCCTCTTCGTGGGGGGAATCGCTTTTTTCATGATCGGCGCCCACACGCTCAAGATCGTCCGGGCCAACCCGGCAAGCGTATTGAAAAATGAATAGTGTTTTGGACACCAAAAGCCCTAAAAATTGCGTTAAATAGTCGGTTTACGCTATTTTCAGG
>JAMFRX010000311.1 GCA_026224995.1 Puia dinghuensis | reverse complement strand
ATCGACGGCTTCTCCATTATCGGACAAATTAAGTGACTCGTAGTGGGCGTCGGTATACCCAAAACTCTCGTCAAGCTGAAGCCCCTTGACCGGGTTGGCCGACGCTTCCAGCTCCGCTCCCTTGCTGATCAGTTTTCCCGTATTCCTCGTAACGGTGATAGCGGCGGGCAGGAGAAGTGTAGGCACCTGCGCGTTATTCACGTGAGACAGGAACGCCGTGACATTCAGCGACAACTTATGATCGAACCAGTTGTTCTTGAGGCCTGCTTCTATATTGTTACTATATTCCGGCAGATAAGGATAAAGGGGCGGTTGTGTGGGGTCGCTGGACAGCTGGGTGAGCCCGCCGGGTCGATATCCGCGGTTATAGGTGGCGAAGAGCATATGGTGCTGCCCCATACTATACTTGATGCCGATCTTCGGCGAGACCGCACCAAAATGAAGGGCAGCCACCGTATCGGGGGTCGCAACGACGGGAGCAGCTTGCCCGTCTGGCTGGTAGAGTCCTTCCACATTCAGATAACGATGCTCATAGTCATACCGCAGACCCGCGATCAGTTCCAGGTTCTTAGTCACGACATAGTTCACCTGCCCATAGCCCGCCACCCCTGTATTTTTAGCCTTGGTCACATCGATCGAGGAGAAATCTGTTTCGGGGGAGCCTACCAGCGCCGCGTCTGCGCCAAAATGCGTCGCCTGTTTATTCGGCTCATACTGATGAAAGAAATAGGCGCCCGCAGTCCAGCTGAAAGGAGACACCCGGCTGTCGGCGGAGCCCAGCCGCAGCTCCTGCGTGAAGACCTGGACATTGTTCCAGGCATGACCGTAATTGTTGATGATGGTGACGGCGTCGGCCTGTGAAAAGTCGCCGTCAACCGAAGGATTGTAATACCGGTAGTTATGTTGCCAGGAGGTCTGGGAGCTGAAGTCCACCAACGCCCCAGTGTGCTTTACTCCCAGGGAGGCATCCAGGGTATTGTCGATCATTTCGCCAATGGCGTTCTGGTTCAGGTGATAGGGATTGCTAAAGGCTTCCGCTACACTGTTGACCAAAGGAAAAGCGCCCCAGTTCCGGTTGTCCTGCTGTTTGAGATTGGCAGTCAGCGACCATTTGGCTCCAGGCAGGTATTTGAGATAATAATTACCCGTAAAGCCGTGTTGCCGATCGTACGAGCTATTGTTATAGTCATTGGTATAGTACCCGTCACGTTTGTTATACGCGCCCGATACACCCACGAACAGGACATCGTTGATCAGCGGTGCGCGGAAACCGGCGGAATAGCGTTGTTGATTGTAATTGCCAAGATCCACCTCCGCAAAACCATGCGTCGCGTTCGTAGGCTGTTTGGTGATGATATTGATCACCCCGCCCATGGCATTCCGGCCAAAAAGGGTTCCCTGCGGACCCCGGAGGACCTCGATGCGCTCGATGTCGGACAGTTCAGGAATATAGGTGTCGAGGCTAAATTGGTTTACGCCGTCGATATAGGTGGCCACTGCCGGGTCATAAGATGTCGTGGTGATGCCCCGGATCGAGGTCACGTTGCGGCCATCGCCGGAGTTGCCGGAATATAGGTTGGGGACGATGGCGGTAATATCCTTGATATCCCAGAGGCGGAAGGCGTCCACTTGTTTGGCATCTATGGCTGTCACGCTCACAGGAACATTTTGCAACAGTTCCTCCTTTTTATCGGCAGT
>JAMFRX010000310.1 GCA_026224995.1 Puia dinghuensis | reverse complement strand
TCTTCATTGGCGCTTTGCAATTCCTCGTTAACCGCTTCCTGGTCTTCCGTAATACTCCGCATATCTTCCCGCAACTGGGCCAATTCCCTTTCCAACTGCTGATTACGTTCACTTTCCACCCTTGCCATGATCTCCCCGGACCCAGCCGCAGCCCCAGTATCGGGAGAGGATACACCCATCGGTTCCTTCACCGTGTCCCGGAATAGTATCAAATAATAGCGCTCCACCGTATTCAGCAATGGGATGACCTCGATGGTCACGAGTTGCTGTTTACCCGCAGATACCAGGGAAATCCCTTGTTTTTCCACCGGCAAATTACCTGCCTTCGCCTTGTGTAAGGCGCTCCTTAGTTCAAATGCAAGGCCCTCTTTTACCATTTTCAAAATGTTCAGGCTTGGCTTACCAGGTGATGGTTCCAGCCAGGCGCCTGTCATTCCCCGGATCTGCACCGTTTCCATTTCTTCGTTGACTACCACACCGGGAGGAGAAAACCTCGATATGATCATATCATCCGCGCTACGCTGAAAATCATCCCTGCCAGGCTCTTTCCTGACGGTATATGCGCTGTCTTTGGACAAGCCCGCTGCCTTATCGGATGAAACCTGTAAAAACTTTCCGGGAACCGCTTTCCTGGTATATATCTTTTCGCTTTTGCCGTAGGGCGCAAATAGATCCGCTGCGGGAGCCGTCGTCTCAGAATTGCCCAATAACAGAAACCCATTCGCATTTAGCGCATAATGAAAGATCGTCAGCGCCCGTTTTTGCAGGAATGTCTCCATATAGATCATGACATTCCGGCAACTGACAAAGTTCATCTTCGCAAAAGGGGGATCTTTCAAAAAATTATGGCAGGCAAAGACACACATATCCCTGATAGACTTATTAATATGAAAGCTGCCGTTCACTTTGGTAAAATACTTCTCCAACCGCTCAACACTCAATCCTCCCATATCCCTTTTGGAATAAATGCCACTCCTTGCCTTTGCTATAGACTTTTCCGAAATATCCGTAGCAAAGATCTGGATCTTATAGTCAGCCACCTTGTCGCCCAAAAATTCGCTTAGAGATATGGCTATCGAGTAAGGCTCTTCCCCCGTCGAGCATCCGGCACTCCAAAGGCGCAGCGGATTGAGATCATTTTTATCCTTCAACAACTCAGGAAATACCGACTCGTATACTACTTCATAGGTTTTAGGGTCACGGAAAAAACCTGTTACCGGGATTAGCAGATCCTGATATAGCAGATCCTGTTCGGCGACATTCTCCCGGAAATAGCTCAGATAATCCACCACACTGCTTATCTTACTCAATCCCATCCGGCGGATGATCCGCCTGCGGATGGTCGTCTGTTTATAATAGGTAAAGTCCGTCCCTTTCCTGACACGCAATAGCGCAATTAATTGCCGGAATGCCTCTTCTTTCGCAGACTTCGCATCCTCCCTCTCATCAGGCAGGCCATTCCTGAAAGTTTCAAACAGCTTTCCCAGTTGTGACGGAATCTCTTCCGGCGCCAGGATGAAATCCACCACTTCCGCATCGATGGCGCTCTGCGGCATGCCGTCAAATCCGGCGGATACCGGTTCCTGCGCGAACGTGAAACCACCATGATCTTTAATTGCCTTTAATCCGAGCGTTCCATCCGTCGCCGTTCCCGATAAAACGACTCCGATGGCTTGACCCTGGTGGACTTCCGACAGGGAAGAAAAAAAAACGTCGATCGGCATGTTCCTCTCGTTTTTAGGCCCGCGGGGACTTAATTCCAGCCGTCCATCATTGGCTGTCAGTAATCTATTGGACGGAATCACATAAATATGATCCGGCTCTACCCGGACATTATTGGTGATTTCCTGCACAGGAATAGGGGTAATCTTTTGCAATATATCCACCAGCAGACTTTCATGGGTCGGCTCCAGGTGTTGCACTAAAATATACGCAATACCTGAATTTTCAGGAATCGCCTTGATCAGTCTTTTGAAAGCCTCCAGGCCTCCCGCTGACGCGCCCACACCAACCACCGGGAAAAGGTTTTCAGACGGCTCCTTGCTTTTATCCTTGTTTTGTATTTGGGACATTCTTCAGGTGCTTTATTAAGTTATATCAAAAACCAGTTCCAAGTTACATCTATTAGCAGATATCCCTTTAAAACCCCTCACCTCATGGCATGGGAGGAATGAGTTTTTATTTATTGGGGTAATTATGACAGAAATACCTTATATTAATACCAGGTTTCTCCCGACAATACCCTTTAATAGTCTTTGTAAAATCGAAAAATGGAGTTTTTTTGAAACTATATATTAAAAATATGGTCAGCGCGAGTTGTATAACCATCGTCAGGAATGGACTGGAGAAGCTTGGATTTCCAGTTATTGATATACGCTTGGGGGAAGTGGACACAAACGACGACCTGACAGTTATTCAGCTCGGTCAGATCAGGTCTACCCTTATACAATCAGGTTTTGAATTACTGCAAGACAAGAAAAACATTCTCCTCCAGCAGATAAAAACCTCCATTATTCAACTTGTATATTATTATGAAGAACCCCTGGTTGAAAACCTGTCGGTGTACCTAAGCAATAAACTGGGGTATGATTATACCTATATGTCCAATCTGTTTTCGGACAAACAGGGCATTACCGTCGAAAAATTCTTCATCTGTCATAAGATCGAACGCGTCAAGGAACTGATCACCTATGCCGAATATTCCTTAACGGATATAGCCTATAAAATGCACTACAGCAGCGTAGCCCACCTTTCCAACCAGTTCAAAAAAGTCACCGGCGTAACGCCTTCCGAGTTCAAACAACAAAAAGGTGATAAACGCGATCTGCTGGAAAACCTTTGCCAATAGTCATGGCAAGGACACCGGCGGCTCAATTTCTTTTCCGTGCACGCGGCTTTGGGATCTTTCCAATGCGCGGGTCGCGGTGGACGATCAATTCGCACAAGCGGATGGCGGAGCTTTCGAAGGCGTCATCGTCCGGGGGAATAAGCAACCACTCGTCCTTCCTGGACTTCCGCTCGAACAGGATAACCGATCCTGGTAGCTCTTTTTTAAGACTTTCGGCGCCATTGCCGACGGTAGCGATCCAAATACCGTTCTTCTCAGGCTCGTTGGCCCGTTCCCGCAGGAGCAATAATAATTTGCTGTTCGCATAAATGGCAAACATGCCGAAAAAGGGTTTCACCTCTATCTCTATCGGCAGCAGGTAGTCAAAGATAAAATCGAAGGGCGGTTCGCGATCCATTGTATGAATTTACGGTATAAGACACTCTCGCGCTTTATGAAATAGCCTTCCTCAGGTCTTCCTGAAAATGCGTTAACCCGGCGTTATCCGTTATCCTAACACCCGTACATCTCCCCGAACCCTTGTTGACCGCCCATTCCTCAGTTAATAAAAGATTCTTCGCGCTGCCTGTGGAGTCATCATAATATTCGATCGCCAGGCGCTCATTGCATAGTTTGAGCAGGACAAACCCATTATGGCCCAACGGGATATCCCCTCCTATCACATTCCTCGTTCGCTTGTCATACAGCACCAGGTTGCGATTGGCAGGATGATCCACTTCGCCGGATTTCGGCACCAGGTGCCGGATCTCCACGGGCATGCCGCCATTGCCGATACACCGCGTAAAGCAGCTCAGCTTCTCACCGAATGTGTTTTGCCCGTAGAGCGCCAGGGCATGTTCATGGCCGCAAAACCAGAGCACGGTTCTTTCTGTTGTGAACAGATCGGTGAGCTGGGGAAGGAAACCCCGGAATTCGCTGGGGTCGAAGGCGGAAAGCGGCTGATGATGGGACAGGAAGATGATCCCGCGGCGGTCCTCATTCAATCGTACCGTATCGCGTAACCAGGCCAGCTGCTCGTCGGGCAGCTGCATGGATAGGTTGGGCGACATGCCCAGCCAGCCATGTAAGGAGTTATAGCCCGTATCCAACCCTATTATCCGCCAGTGATCGTTCTCGAGGCAGAAATAGCTGGCCTCCTGCCGTTGCGTGGATTCCTCACCGGAATAGATACCCATATAAGGCAGCAGCTCCGTAAAATAGCTCTTGCCCCCGGAATACATTTCATGATTGCCCATCAATGCAAAGCTGCCCAGGTCGCCATAGGGCCAGGGCGCGCCGAAGGTATCGTTGAAATTATCGGCTATCTCTTTGCTGTTGCCGACATAGTAGGTGTCGCCTAAATGGATGCTATACTCTACCGGCCCTACGAGGGAAGCGACCTTCTGCGACTCGGGCGTATCGGATGCCCAGTCGCTCAATAACGCCACGGTCGTTTCCTTTCCAGCCGCAGGATGTATCTTGAAAATGCCGTTGTTCTCTTCGGGCTTTCCATAGACCTGGTAGGGATAGCGCCTGTTGCCGAGATGAGCCAGGCATTTGAGCAGCCAGGTAAGCTTATTCTCGTCCACCAGGCCGTGCATGTTGTTGCCAGGGGCACGCTTCGTCAGGCTGTCGGCTATCGCCCGCCATTGGTTGACTATGGAACTGCGGTTCAGTCCTACGAGATCTTTCTGGCTGTTGGCCGGGGGCTTCATGGCGGGAGACATGTGGCAATTTAATCACGAAACGTGCCATTCTTGCCGGTAAGAAGCAAATCTTTATTTTTGACCCATGCCTAAGCGAAACACCATACCTGTCCACCGGCTGGGGGAGCAGACCGACCAGGGCTATCGCCTGGAGAAGGTGAACGCGACCAGCAAGGCCGCCCGGGAGGCCCTGGTCATGGACCTGCACCGCGACGATCACTATATCTTCCTGGTGCTGGAGAAGGGGCGGAGCATGGGCTTAGTGGAATTCGAAACCTTTGCGATCGGGGCCAGTATGATCCTGTGCATCCTGCCGGGTCAGGTGCATAACTATTACGGCGTGGAGGAAGACACTACCGGCTGGTTCATCGCCATGGACCCGGGACTGATACCCGATGGCTTACGCGCCGTGCTGGAAGATCCGCTGATAAAGAAGAAGCCGCTTACGGTGGAGGCACAAGGGTTCGCAGAGCTTACCAAATGCCTGGAGCTGGCGCATGCGCTGCAGGAACGGACAGGTACGGTGTATTCCCGCCAGGCCATCTATTCCCTGCTGACGACCTTTACCGCGATGTTCACGGGGTGCTATGCCTGCAGCGAGGCGCTTACGACCGGTACGATCTCCCGTACCCAGGGGATCACCAGGGAGTTCAGGAAACTGCTGGCAAAGGAGTTCAAGACCCTCAAGAGCCCTGGAGAATATGCGGCCGCACTGCATCTTTCCCTTTCCTATCTCAACGAAGCCGTCAAGGAGACCACGGGGTTTACCGTGAGCTATTGGATACAGCAGGAGATCGTGCTGGAAGCCAGGCGGCTGCTGTATTACAGCGCGTGCAGCGTCAAAGAGATCGCCCATGAGCTGGGCTATGCGGATCATACCTATTTCTCCCGGATGTTCAGGAAGATGGCGGGAAGGTCGCCGGGCGAGTTCCGACGGCTTTACCACAAATAATCCAATCTTTCCCGGCCTTTTGCTCTTGTCCCCAAACGGGTATTGCCGTTGCTTTGCAGGATGAATAAAAGGACCGCGACGGTATTGGCCGTCAGAGCATGGGAGCCGGGGTCGATACGGGAGCTCGACCTGCATCTGCCAGACTGCGACATGAGCAGGTGGACCAGCGCGCAACACATCAAATGCAAGGTGGGGGCTCTATCCTACCGTGATTATACCCCCAGTGGATGGGACGCGGAGACGCATACCTGCACCCTCCTGATCCATACGGCGCACCAGGGCGCCGGAAGCCGGTGGGCGCAGCTCCTGCAGCCCGGGGATACCATCTCTTACCGCGGACCGGGGTCTTCGCACCAGCAGCCTGCCGCGGGCAGGCAGATCTGCTTCCTTGGCGACGAGACGACGATCGGGCACTTCCTCGCCTTGCAGCAGCTGACAAAGCCCGGCACCGCTATCGGGGGCGCCATCGTGCTGGGCGAAGCCCACCACAGGCAGGAGTTCCAGGATTATTTCCCCGGCTGGGGCGTACAGGCGCTGCATAAGAATGCGCAGGGCGATTACCGGGAGCTGGACAACTGGGTGGATGCCCTCGTCCCGCAGGAACATGCCGACACCGTTTTTTATCTGGCGGGGTATGTGCCGGGCGTCCTGCGGCTGCGTAAGCAGCTGCGGCGCAAGGGGTTTACCGGGAGCCAGGTTCAGGCCCAGGGTTTTTGGGATTGAAGGCTGCAAACACCAGGGATCGGCCGTGGGATCATTTGACCGGCAGCAGCTGCGGGGCGAACAGATTGGAGGATACAACGACCTCCTGCCCGGGCCGGAGGCCGGCCGCCTCTCCGGCGGTGACGGGCACATCGATCATGGTGCCGGCACAACGAACCCGGATGACGAAGGCGCTGCCGGCGGACTCGATGTGGACGATCGTCCCTGTGGCTTTGAAAGGCGCGCCGGCGAAGACGGCTGAAGGAAGGCCCTGCCCGGTGACCCGCCCCTGTTCCAGCATTAACACGTTGTCGGCCAACCGAAAGATCTCCGGAACATAGTGACTCACGAGAATGGTAGTAAGGTGATAATGCCGCTGCGCCTTTAAGAGATAATCCTGAAGCTTATCGCGCATCTGGTCATCAACGGCACTAAGGGGTTCGTCGAGCAGCAGCAACCTGGGACGCCTGGCGATGGCGCGGGCGATGGCGACACGCTGCTGCTGGCCGCCGGAGAGGAGGGTAGGACGGCGATGCTGCAGCTCCTGCAGCTCCATGAGCTCCAGCAGCTCGGTAACGATGGCCTTGCCGGCCTTGTCCGGCAGCGCAAACTCCAGCTGCTCCCTGACTGTAAGGTTGGGGAAGAGGGCGAAGTCCTGGAAGACGAAGCCGATGGAGCGGTGACGCGTAGGCAGGCTGAGGCCAAGGGCGCTGTCGAGCCAGGTCTCGCCTTCTACTTCGATCTGACCAGAAGCGGTATCCGTGAGACCCGCGAGGATGCGCAGGAGCGTGGTCTTCCCGGCGCCGGAAGGACCATACAAGGCCATGATCTGCCCCTGTCTGGCTTCGAAGGCTACGGTGAACAGCTGATTGCCTTGTGCCGTATGCAGCATCTTGGTAGCCTGGAACCGGAGACTGGTCATAGGATATTTTTGGACTTGCTGAAGTGGTGGTTGACGCTATAGACCACTAACAGGATAAGGAAAGAGAAAGCCAGGAGGATGGCCGCATAGCGATTGGCCAGGGGATAGTTGCCCGACTGGACTTCGTCATAGATGGCGACAGACGCCACCTTGGTATGGCCCGGGATGCTGCCGCCGATCATCATGACGACACCGAACTCGCCGATGGTATGGGCAAAGCTCAGGATGGCGCCCGTGACCAGCGAGGCGCGGATATTGGGAAGGAGGATACGCCGAAGGGTGGTAAAGTCGGACTTGCCGAGCGTGCGGGAGGCTTCGCGCAGGTGCGGCGGAAGGTTCTTGAAGCCGGCCAGCAGCGGGTTGACCATGAATGGGAGGCTGTACAGGATAGAGGCGATCACCAGTCCCTGGAAGCTGAAGACCAGCCGCAGGTCCAGGTGACGCTGCAGGAAATGGCCCAGGCCGCCCGCGGGGCTGAAGGCCAGGAGCAGATAGAAGCCCAGGACGGAGGGCGGCAGCACCATGGGCAGGCTGATGCAGGCTTCCGCGATCACCGTCCAGCGACGACGGCTATAGGCCAGCCAGTAGCTCACGGGGATGCCTATCAGCAGCAGGACAAGCGTCGTGACGAAGGCCAGCTGAAGGCTTAGCCAGAGTGGTAGCCATTGGATCATAAGCGATCTGTTTTAACCCGGCTCACCGAAGCCGAAGCTGCGCAGGATGGCGGTTGCGGTTTTGGAACTGAAGAAAGCGGCGAATTTTTCGGCCCCTGCATTGCCTTTGGAATGCGGCAGCAGGATGAACCCCTGCTGTAGGGGCTGGTGGGCGGCCGATGGGATCAGCCAGTATTTGCCGCCGGACTGCTGCATCGACGGAGAAAGGGCCAGCGAGAGGGCGATGATCCCCACGTCCGCGGCGCCGGTCTGCGCATATTGCGCGGTCTGGGCAATGTTTTCCCCGATGACCAGCTTATCCTTCACCTTGTCATACACGTTATAGTAATGCAGACTTTCCTCCGCCCGTTTGCCATAGGGGGCATGGGCGGGATTGGCGATGGCTATCCTGCTTACGGCGGTGCTGAGCAGGGTATTCATCTGGTCGTGGGCAGGGTCGAGGATCTTGCTCCACAGCACCAGCTGCCCCGTCCCATACTGGTGGACGACAGAGGCGGCCTTGTCCTGCTCCTTGAGCTGCCGGGGGTAGTCGATGTCCGCCGAAAAGAAGAGATCGAAGGGGGCGCCGTTCTTTATCTGCTGGAAGAAGTTGCCGGATGAGCCATAAGTTACCTTTACCGAGACGCCAGGGTTCTCACGCGAGAAGATCGCGACCAGCGAATCCATGGCGAATCGCAGGTCGGTGGCTGCGGCCACCAGCACCTCGGTCTGGGCCGGCGCCTTGCCAAGGGCTAATGGCGAACTACTATCGGCTGCCGGCGCCCGGTAGAATGCTAACGGTCCCGGGGGCTTGAAAGCCAGCAGGAGTGCGGCTGCGGCGTAAGAGGCCGGAAGGCGCCAACGGGCTTTGAACATAGATGGTGAAAATTATAGGTAAATTTAGGACCTTCGCCCCTAATATGAGCAAACTGTTTACCCCTTTACAGATCCGCGATATCGTTTTTGGCAACCGGATAGTCGTATCCCCCATGTGCCAGTATTCGGCACATGATGGTTTTGCGGACGACTGGCATCTGGTACACCTGGGCAGCCGCGCGGTAGGCGGCGCCGGTCTTATCATTACCGAAGCCACGGCCGTTTCACCCGAGGGAAGGATCTCATCCCATGACCTGGGCATCTGGAAAGACGAACATATAGAAGGCCTCCGCCGGATCGTGAAATTCGTGCGGGCGCAGGGCAGCGAGATCGGCATCCAGCTGGCGCATGCCGGCCGTAAGGCCAGCGTCCGGGAACCCTGGAATGGCGGTAAGCTGGTGAAAGAAGGCGAGGGCGGCTGGCCTATCGTAGCGCCCAGCGCCATCCCCTTTGACGAACACTATGGGCTGCCCCTGGAGCTGACTGCCGGGGAGATCGGGAAGGTAGTGGAGGAATTCAGGGCCGCGGCCCGGCGCGCCATGCTGGCCGGGTTCAAGGTCGTAGAGCTCCATGCGGCACATGGCTACCTGGTTCATCAATTCCTTTCGCCCCTGAGCAACCATAGGACAGACGAATATGGCGGAAGCTTCGAGAATAGGATAAGGCTGCTTACGGAGATCGTAGATGCCGTCCGGACGGCCTGGCCCGCGGGCTATCCGCTGTTCGTCCGCATCTCCGCGACCGATTGGGCCGAAGGCGGCTGGTCGCCCGAAGAAGCCATCCGGCTGGCAGGGGTGCTGAAAAGTCGTGAAGTAGACCTGATAGACTGCTCCTCCGGCGGCCTTGTCCCCTACCAGAAAATACCCATCGGGCCTGCTTACCAGGTCGGCTTTTCCCAGCGCATCCGTGAGGCTACGGGTATCCTGACGGGAACGGTGGGGCTTATCACCGATGCCGTACAGGCGGAATCGATCCTGACGACCGGCCAGGCCGACCTTATCGTGATGGCCCGGCAATTGCTGCGTGATCCTTACTTTCCGTTACATGCTGCAGATGAGCTGAGGAATAAGGAGATGCACTGGCCGCTGCAGTATGAAAGAGCGAGACTTAAATAAATTCAATGGTTGAACTTTTATCCCGGTTACTTGTTTTGACATTCCTTTAATATAGTACCAAACATGAAGTTCACTTTTTACGGACACGCGACATTTTCGATCGAAGTAGGTGGCAAGCAGATCTTATTCGACCCTTTCTTTACGGGTAATCCTTTGGTGAAAGACGTTGACATTGAGAAGATTAAGGCGGATTATATTTTCCTTACCCATGGACATGGGGACCATACCGGTGACGTGGTAGCCATTGCCAAGCGGACGGGTGCGGTTGTCGTAGCCGCGGCCGAGATAGCCACCTGGCTGAAGAGCATGGGGATCGAAAAGGCGCATCCCGTGAACCATGGCGGTCCGTCCACCTTTGATTTCGGAAAGGCGAGGCCGGTGAACGCTATCCATTCGTCGTCCTTCAGCGATGGCAGCTATGCCGGCAATCCCATGGGCTTTGTGTTCACCACTCCGCAGGGCAATTTCTATATTGCGGGCGATACGGCCCTGACCATGGATATGCAGCTGATCCCTCTTTGGGCGAAGCTTAATTTCGCCGTCTTCCCGATCGGGGGGAACTATACGATGGATGTTGAAGATGCGGTTCATGCGGCGGATTTCGTGAAGTGCGATACGATCGTCGGCACCCATTACAACACCTGGCCTATAATTCAAATAGACACCGAAAAAGCAAAAGCCGATTTCGCGGCTGCCCGCAAGAAACTCCTGCTTCCGGCGCCCGGAGAGACAATTGAACTCTGACCTTGATACGCTTGCAGCATTAAGCCCTTTGTACTTGTCAATAAATGGCAAGGGAATTGTAACGCACATGAGCTGGACCTAAGGGTCCAGAGACCTACTGACCTAAAGACACTGGATTTGCTAAAACTCTACAGAAATGGACATAAGTGGCTATTTAAAGCGGATTAATTACAATGGTATAGTATACAGGGACTTAGCTACCTTACGTGAGCTGCAGTACAATCACGCGTTCGCCATTCCATTCGAGACCTTGGATATTCACAACGGAATTCCTATCTTTTTACAAATCAATTCTTTATATCAGAAGGTCATCCATGACAACCGGGGAGGCTATTGTTATGAGCTGAACATACTTTTTCATAACCTGCTGGCTACTTCCGGCTTCGAGGTGACCATGATCGGCGGCCGCCTGCATCACGGCAATAACAAATACGGCCGGGAGTTCGAGCATATGGCCCTTCTGGTGGAGCTGCATGGGCGCAAGTGGCTCGTAGACGTAGGGTATGGAGATTTTAGCCTCACACCCCTGGCCCTTATCCCGGGCGAGATCCAGAGCGACGGCCGTAGCTATTACCAGATCGTCGATCCGGTGATCGTCGATGGCCGTTCCTACCTGGGTGTGGCTAAATGGAGCAGCTCCAAGCAAGATTTCAAAATAGACTATATTTTCACCACCACTCCGCGGCTGCTGGAGGACTTCCATGCCATGAACGAGTTCCACCAGGGCTCGCCCGAATCGCACTTTCGCCGGAGCCTCATCTGCACTCTTCCCACCAGGGAAGGAAGGATCAGCCTGATCAACAACAAGCTGATCCGTACGGAGAATGGCAAGCGGCAGGTGAAGATCATCCAGGGGGAGGACCACCGTGACAAGATACTCGAGAAGTATTTTCATATGGACATGGTTTATCTCCCTTAGAATTCCACTTTATAATTGAGTATTGGCAGCAGGCCGACCTGGTAGGTGTTCACCACCTTCCCTTGAACGGGATCATACTCCTGGTCGTAGACGTTCCTATTGCCCGTGAGATTCTGCAGGTCCAGGGAGAGGGTAGTGGTGATCTTATGGTAATCCTTCTTTAAGCTAAGCCGAAGGTCGGCGCGGAAATAAGCCGGGTTCTGCAGGGTATATGCGAGCTTCTGGTAATAGACGGTCTTCTCCTGCTGGGCCGACTGCTCCTCGTCTATAGGGGTATTGCGGTACCCGCCGGCATAGATGAGCTTTATGTTGACCCCAAAGGTCTTAGCCTTGCCTTCTTTCCCCGACCAGCTATAATCTTTTCCCGCCACCCCATTGAAGAGGTAGTGGCCGTTGAAGCGCGTATTGCGCTCGATCCCGTCCAGCGCCGTGTACTTACTCTGGTAGAGCGAGCCGTTCACCATGTAATAGAGATTGTTGCTGAGGAACTTTTCCAGCGTCATCTCCAGTCCATAATTGCGGCCGGTGCCTTTGTTTACCAGGGGGTCGGAGACATAATCGCTGCTCTCTATGTTAAGGGTCGAGAAGGTGTTGGTGTCGTTCGCATTCACGGGTACGTTGAACAGGTATTGGTAGTAGAGCTCCGTCTTGAAGCTGAGATCCTTCGCAAATTTATAATTATAGGACAGCACGAAATGGTGAGCTTTGGTGAAGCCCAGCCTGCCGTTGGGACGGTAGACAGTCCCCATGGCGTTGGTATCCTGCGCGAAATAAACGCCCAGCTGCTGGATCTGCGAGTGCAGGCCGTAGCCCAGTGCAAAGCTGCTCTTGTCGCCTGCCTGCCATTTTACAGAGGCCCGGGGTTCGAGGCTGCCGGTGTGGTTGTAGAGAAGCCCGAGCCAATGCAGGCCCAGGTTGAATTGAAAACGACTCAGGGGCTTGCCCTGCCATTCGCCGTAGCCTTCTACCGTTTGCGTCTGGCCGCCGGCGTCTACCTGCTTGAGATAGGGCTCCGTCGGCGACTGCCGGCCTTGCTGGAAATAATCGTAGTGGATGAGGTTCAGGATATAGCCGGCGCGCAGGAGGTTGTCCGTACCGAAGCGGTGGTCTAAATTGGAGGTGAGGGTCCATTTGGGTGTCTTGTCGTTGGAATAGTAATCGGGGATATAGGAGTAGTTGTCCTGCAGGTAATTCTCCGTGATCTTAAGATCGTTGAAGCTCAGGGCCAGGACGGAATGGAGGCTGGTGCGGTTGCCCAGGAAGATGGTATGTGTGAGGCCGCTCATGCCGGTAGCTTCGGCAAAGACTTGCTTATAGCGGTCCTCCGCGTTCTTCCATTTGGTGGAGTCCAGCTTCGGCGTGACCTTCTCGTTGCTGAGGCCGCCGAAGCCGAAGAGGCTGAAATTGCCCGCGCGGCCGGCCGGCAGATAAATGTTGTATGAGAGGTCCTGGAAGGTTGTGGTGCCGGCCGCCACCTTGATGCCTAAACTGTTGAGCAGACCCAGGGTGGAATAGCGGTAGTCGACCAGCCACGAGCCTTTGCCCGAATGGGACAGGGGCCCTTCTGCGGCGGCATCGAGGCCGAGGACGCCGGCCTGCAGGGTGTATTCGTTCTTTTCGCTATTGCCCTTGCGCAGCCGCAGGTCGAAGACCCCGCTCAGGGCGTCGCCATACTGTGCAGGGAAGGCGCCGGTGAGGAAGTCCGAGTTGGCGAGCAGCTGTGCGCTGAGGATGGAGATTCCGCCGCCGCTGCTGGCGGCGCTGCTGAAGTGGTTGGGGTTGGGGATCTCTACCCCTTCCATGCGCCATAGCAGTCCCGTTGGGGAGTTGCCGCGGATGACGATGTCGTTGTTGCCGTCGAAAGGGGCGAACACGCCGGCGAAGCTGGTTGCCATGCGGAGGGGGTCGTTGACGGCGGCAGCATATTTGTTGGTCTCTTCTACCGAGAAGGCGCGGGCGCTGACCACGCTCATCTCGTTGAGCGGCTGGTTCCGGCGGCTGGTCGCTTTGACCTCGGCGATCTGTTCCGTATAGGGCGCCGATTCCATGGGGAAGTTGATCACGGTCTCTTTTCCTGCTTCCACTTCGATGTTGTCCTGGGTCATGGCCTTGAAGCCGATGTGCGTGATGGTGATCGATTGCCGGCCGATGGGGACGTTGCGGAAAGAGAAGCTGCCATTGCTGTCGGTGATGACAGACCTCTGCTCTGTTAATAGGGTGACGGTGGCGCCGGCCAGCGGTTTTTGGAGGACGCCGTCTATGACGGCGCCTCTGAGCTGTTGGGTCATCTGGCCTTTTTGGGCGTTGGCGACGATGGCGGTCACGAGCAGGATCAGAAAGGAAAGGGTCTTTGTTATGATGGCTGAACTTTTCATGTTGCTCGGTTTTGATAGAACAACAATCTAAGTAACGCTCACCCCTATTC
>JAMFRX010000309.1 GCA_026224995.1 Puia dinghuensis | reverse complement strand
GGGGTTGAGTCAGGATCAACTCGCGGTTAAAGCCGACGTGACCAAGCGTTACGTCCAGATGATCGAAGCCGGCCAGAAATGCCCGACTCTTTTCACAGTCAAGCGACTTCAGACCGCACTAGGATGTCGTCTAGACGATTTGCTTTCGGGTTTTTAAGGCCTTAGGTCGATATGTATTGAACTATTAAATTTTTTATGGATGGCCAGAACCCACGTGATAGGAGATATTCATGGAGCTTTCAGAGGTTTGACCCAGGCATTGCAGCGAGCATCGCTCAAGACGGATGACCGGCTGATCTTTCTTGGAGATTATGTTGACGGCTGGTCGCAATCGCGCCAGGTGATCGACTATTTGATGCAGCTGGACGCTGCCTATAACTGTATTTTTATCCGGGGCAACCACGATGCTTGGTGCGAGGAGTGGCTGGGAGGCTGGGGCGCGAGTCGCGACTGGCTGTTCCATGGCGGTCAGGCTACGGCGGACAGCTATGCCGGTATCACATTGGCGGAGCAGGATAAGCATTTGGAATTCTTCAGCCGGATGCAGCCCTATTTTGAGGAGGATCATAGACTATTTATCCATGCGGGTTTCGCCTCCATGCATGGACCTTTGGCGGAGCATCATGAAAGCAATTTTTTCTGGGATCGGACCTTATGGGAGACGGCATTGGCGGTGGACGACCGTATTCCCCGGGACAGCCGGTCCTATCCGCGGCGCCTTTTGCTCTACCAGGAGATCTTTATCGGCCATACGCCCACGACCAATTATGATCTCGATGTTCCCATGCAGCGTTGCAATGTCTGGAATGTGGATACTGGCGCGGCCTTTACGGGGAAGGTTACGGTGATGGACGTCGGGACGAAGAATTTTGTTCAGAGCGATACCGTGCAGCATTTGTATCCCGGGGAGGCCGGGAGAAATAAATAATATGCTGATCTGTTACAACAGAAACCGTATGCCAGCCAACTCTTTACCTACCTGCTGAACTCCCCTGAGAATTCTGTTTGTCTGGGACGCAGAGGGTTTTTTTATACCTTTGATGTATTGGGCCAGCAGGCTTTGGTTCATGCCGATCCGTTCGGAAAGAGCTTTAGCATTGATGACTTTATAGAATTCAAAGAATTGGGGCAGATCGAGCATGATCCGCAGGTCATCTTCCGTTACCGATTTGCTTTGATCTTCCAGGTAGAGATTGATAGCTTCCAGGATATTGGATCTTAAATCTTCCAGGGATTTTCCTACGGTATAAACCGGATATTTTTCCGCATAGGCCGAATAGCCTGTCTTCGTTCTTTCGACAATTATTTCGATTTTCATAATGCAAAAGTAATAAATGTATTACTTTTTTGTTACTGCATTTTGATGGCCACCCGCTTCCCATCATAGGCAATCGTCTTACCATCAGCAACCGGAGCCTTCATGATCTGCACGATAAACTTCCTATGTGCCGGCTGGCTGACGAGTCCGGCTGGGGCGCCAGGCTCCAGCGTGAGGGTGTGGGTCTGATCATTCCATAACAAGTGTATCCAGGTGGCCTTTCCCTGCAGGTATTGCTGGCTGCTGCCGTCGTCATCATACAGCGTGAAGTCGCCGTCGGAGCCGGGGTAGACGCGCAGCGTGGTCGGTTGGGTCACTGGCTGGGATGTATACTGGCGGATGGGGTCGAAGGGGATGATGGCGCCGGCGCGGACGTAGATAGGCATAGTCGTTAGGTCGACGGCGCGGCCGATCGTAGCGCCGCCGGGTACGGGCATGTTCGTCCACCAGTCGTACCACTGGCCGGCGGGCAGGTAGACCCTGCGGCTGGTAGCTCCTTTTTCGAAGACGGGGGCGATCAGCAGGTCGCGGCCCCAGAGGTATTCGCTGCCCATGCCCCGGGCGATGGGATCGGTGGGGTAGTGGAGCCAGAGGGCGCGCATCAGGGGCAGGCCTGTGGTGCGGGCTTCCCAGGCTAGCGTATAGGTATAGGGTAGCAGCTGATAGCGCAGCTCATCGTATTTTCTGATGACGGGTTCAATGAGGGGGTTGTTCATTTCGGAGACGAGGACGTTGCGGGTGGCGCTGTCGGGGCCGGATTTGGTAGAGGTCTCCAGGTCGCCGCGGTCGCCTTGTCCCCAGCCCCAGGGCAGGATGGTCATGGACGTACGGCCGTGGGAACGGAAAGAGGGACAGAAGGCGCCGAACTGGAACCAGCGGGCATAGAGCTCTCCTGTCTTCTCGCTATTGGAATAGAAGCCGCCGATGTCGGAACCCCAGTACGGGCCGATGCTCAGGGAGTGATTGATGCCTACTGCTACCTGTCCTTCCAACGTCTTCCAGGACGATTCAGTATCTCCCGACCATACCCAGCCGCCCCAGCGGGCGATGCCCAGGTAGCCATTTCGGTGCAGGCTCCAGGGGCGGGTATCGGGAAAGGTAGAAAGCGGTCCCTGGTAATAGAGCTGGTGGCGCTTGACGCGTTCGTAGAGATTGAACCAGTCGCCCTCGTCGGGCCAGAAGGCGTCGGCGCCTGCCTGCATCAACGGGATATGCTGCTGCCAATAATTTTGAAGGTGGCCGGCGTCGAGGGGCTCGTTCGGCGCGGCGGGGATGGAACCATGCAGGGTGGGCAGCTTGTCGCGGTCCCAGGGAACCATATGCAGGACGACTTTAACGTGGAGGGCATGAAAGTCAGCCAGCACGGCGGCGGGGTCGCGATGGAAGACGGCAGGGTTGAACTGGAAGGAGGGCTGTTTGGTATTCCAGCCCTGTGGGGTGAAGCCGGTGCCTAAATAGATAACGGCGTCGACGGGGATCTGCTTAGACCGGAAGCTGTCGACGATGCCCAGGATATAGCTCTCGTCTTTGATGGTCCGATGGGATTGCATATAGCCCAGGGCCCATTTGGGTGGGATGACGGCGGGACCGCTCAGCACGGACAGGT
>JAMFRX010000308.1 GCA_026224995.1 Puia dinghuensis | reverse complement strand
TATACAAACCAATTCCCAGTGATGGTTTTTTCTTTATAATTGCATTCATATCAGAAAAGAAGGGTATAATTGAGTATAGACAATTTAGCCATTTTATGACAAAAATAGCAGTTAAAAGACTAATTCATTTGACAAAATGATTCAGAAAATAGCCGTTTGCGGGGCAGGCACAATGGGCAGCGGCATCGCCCAGGTCGCAGCTATGGGCGGCTATAAGACCCTGCTGTTCGATGTAGACCCGGAGATGGTGCAAAAAGGCAGGCTCTCCATTCAAAAAAGCCTGCAGACCCTCACGGAAAAAAATAAGCTCACCCCGGCGATGCAGAAGACCGTCTTAGACCGCCTCTCCTATTCCAGCGATATCCGGGACTGTGTGGCCGATCTTATCATAGAAGCCATCGTGGAGCGGCCCGATATAAAGACCGGGCTCTTTCGTCAGCTGGCAGCCATCAACCCGCCGGAAACGATCCTGGCCTCCAACACCTCTTCCCTTTCCCTGGAGACACTGGCGGCATCGATCTCCCACCCCGAACGATTTATCGGCATGCATTTTTTCAATCCCGCTCCGCTCATGAAGCTGGTGGAGATCGTTCATACCAGCTATACGGATACCCGGACCGCGGAGGCTGTTACAGCCGTCGCCGTACAGCTGGGGAAAACTCCCGTGCGCTGCAAGGATTCGCCCGGCTTCATCGTCAACCATGTGGCCAGGCCCTATTACCTGGAGGCGCTGCATCTGGTAGCGGAAGGGTTGAGCGAGATGGAAACGATCGATACACTAATGGAAGCGGCGGGCTTCAGGATGGGCCCCTTCCGATTGATGGATCTTATTGGCAACGATATCAACTATGCCGTCAGCTGCTCGGTATATCAGGCGATGGGCGAGCCCCTCCGGCTCCGGCCTTCGCCCATCCAGGAACAAAAATGTGCGGCTGGCGAGCTGGGTAGAAAGACAGGAAAAGGATATTACCGGTATGAATAATCAGCACAAAAGGAGGGTATTGGTTACCGGCGGAACGGGATTCCTCGGCGCTTACATCATCAAAGAGCTGGTAGAAAAAGGATATGCAGTCCGGGCAATACGCCGCGGCGGGGGCTTGCCTGCCTTCATCCCTCCCGGCGTCTTGCAGCAGGTTGACTGGGTCACCTGCAATGTCCTGGATACCCTCGGCCTCGAAGAGGCCCTGGAAGATGTAGACGCCGTCGTCCATGCTGCGGCCAAGGTCTCCTTCCAGGATCGTGACCGCCACGAGCTCTTCGCTACCAATGTGGAAGGGACCGCCAACATCGTGAACATGGCGCTTACACAAAACGTCAAGCGTTTCGTGCATATCAGTTCCGTTGCATCCCTGGGCAGAACGAACCAGGGCGAGACCGTAACGGAAAAGAAGTCCTGGGAAGAAAGTAAATACAACACCAGCTACGCCATCAGCAAATTCCGCGGCGAAGTAGAGGTCTGGCGCGGCATTGGCGAAGGGTTACCAGCCCTTATCGTCAACCCCAGCACGATCCTGGGTTATGGCGACTGGAATAGCAGCAGCTGCGCCCTCTTCCGCAATGCCTTCCGCGAATTCCCCTGGTATACGGAAGGCGTCAACGGCTTCGTCGACGTCACGGATGCGGCCAGGGCCATCGTCTCTCTGCTGGAAAGCGATACCACCGGCGAACGTTATATCCTCAACGGCGATAACTGGACGTTCCGGCGACTCTTCGAGACCATGGCCACGGGATTTGGAAAGAAGCCCCCCTCCCGCCTGGCGACCCCTGTTCTCGCCGCCGCCGCCTGGCGAATGGAAAAGCTGAAAAGCCTTTTCTCCGGTCAGCCATCCCTGCTCACCAGGGAGAGCGCAAGGGTCGCCCAAAGCAGCACCTATTTCGATAATGGCAAGCTCCTCCGGCAATTGCCCGGATTCCAATTCACACCACTGGAAGAGAGCATCGGGAAGGCCTGCAACGCCTACCTGCAGCAGCTGCCGGGAATATAGGGGGCCCGCCTGTTAAAATTGCCTTTCCGCTTTCAAATTCCGCCTGCGTTGGCTATCTTACCGTCATAAAACGATATCCATGAAACCGAGCATCGCCCTCCTTCTCCCCGCTCTCCTGTTTTCCCTTACCGTTCTCTCCCAGGATAAAACCTTCCCTATCGACGGGCAGGTCCTCGACGGCAAATCCGGTCAGCCGCTCAACGGCGCCTCTGTCTTTTGCCAGAACACCACCGTAGGCGTATTATCCAAAGACGATGGCCGCTTCCATCTCCGGCTCGCCAATGGCGGCTATGATCTGGTCATATCCTATACCGGCTATGAGACCCAGGTGATCCGCATCGGGAAAGACCACCGCGCCGACGATACGCTAAAGGTCCAGCTCAAGGAACAGGACAAGAGCCTCGAGCAGGCAGTCGTCACCGGTAGCGCCGAAGTAGCAGACGGCTGGGCCAAATATGGCCAGTTCTTCCTCGACAATTTTATCGGGACAACGCCCAATGCCGCCCAATGCGTGCTGGAGAACAAAGATGTCCTCAAATTCTATTTCTATAAGAAGCGGAACAAATTGCGCGTAAAGGCCACCGACGTCCTGGTCGTCACCAACAACGCCCTGGGGTATAAAATAAAATATCAGCTGGACTCTTTCGTCTATGACTATACCGGGAATATCAGCAGCTATACGGGCTATCCCCTGTTCGAGGCCCTGCAGGGAACCCCGGACCAGGAGCAGACCTGGAAACAGAACCGGCTCTACTCATACTCCGGCTCCCGCTTGCATTTTGTCCGCAGCTGGTATGACAGCACCCTCGATGACGAGGGATTCGTCCTCGAGAAGCTCGATAGCGCCAGCAATAAAATGAAACGGGTAGATAACCCCTATGACCCCAGCCTTTATTCCCGCGACAGCGGGGACGTGGAGATAGGCATCCAGGGAAGACTGCGGGTAAGCTATACCAACCAGACCCCCGATAAAAAATACCTCACCGAAAATAAATTTCCCCTTACCACCGGCGTCGAGATCTCGGCATTGGATATCCTCAACGGGTTCGTCATCGAGGAGAATGGCTATTTCTACGATCAGTCGGAGGTCACCAACATCGGCTACTGGTCTTGGAAGAAGCTGGCGGAAGTGCTGCCCTATGATTATGTGCCGGAACAGTAGATGCCATCCCCCGTAAGTTGACTCATGATTGCACCGTGCCTTCGGCCTACGGCCTCAACCTTCGTTCGGGTCCAACACTGTTGGACCCTCGCTCGGTTGCCAACTGGGCTCTTGTCTGTCCTTCGGATCGAACTTCGTCGGAGCGTCGTCCCTTGCTCCTCCTAGTTCATTCCTTTCGCTCCGCTCGGGAACCCTCCGGGTTGCCATGCATCACCTTCTTCCACAGCTCGGGGATACGCTTGACCCAGACC
>JAMFRX010000307.1 GCA_026224995.1 Puia dinghuensis | reverse complement strand
GTGCTGGACGGCGAGACCGGAGAGCTCGCCTCCTCTGAGCATCCTCCGTCCGTGCAGGTCACCGATTCCCGAGGAGAGCATATGCCTATCGACAGCATTCGCGAGGAGAAGCCGAACAGCTTCGTCGTGCTCTACATCGCCTTCCGGCTGGGTAATAACTGGAGCATGCAGCAGGTGCTGGCGATCTGCCTGGTGAACTACGCCTACAAAGCCACGATGGCTATCGTTCTCACTCCGCTGATCTACCTGGTGGAGCACCGCATAGAAAAATATCTGGGCCACGAGACGACCCATAAGATGAAACGTGCCGCTATGGGACTGGAAGCGGAGCAGGAGCCGCTGCCTTCCGCATGAGGCCAATCGACCTGCCCGGGCATTGTCACCCCGGTACTTTAACCTCCATGACATAGTCATTCATGAAATAGCCTTCACCGATGGGGACATCTTCTTCTTTGGTGACGACGAAGCCCATGCGTTCGTAGAACTGCCGGGCCTTGTTGTGCCGGTTGACATTCAGCCGGAGCAGCTGGCCATCCTTGGCGCGGATCTCGTCGAAGATGAACTGGAGCAACGACTTCCCAAGACCCTTGCCCTGCTGTCCGGGCAGCACATAGAGCTTGTGGAGCTTGAAGACGCCGGGCTCATCGATAGCCGACCAGGCAGCAAAGCCGATGGCCTCCTCACCTTCCTCCACGATAATGAACTGATGATGGTCGTCCACCATCTGCCGGCGCAGGGAGGCGGGACTGTAAAAGAGATTGATCATATACTGCAGCTGCTCATGAGTAAGTATAGCGCCATAGGCGTCGGGCCAGATCTGCTGCACCAGAAAGCCAATGGTATTGATGTCATCCAGGTCCGCCGGTCTGATAATTAAAGGTTCAGCCATCTTTTTCACTTCGTTTATAGTTGATTTGTTGGTTGTCTTCTGCTTCTTCCTCCCGCTGGCTCCGATGTTGGCGTAACGCCCGCATCGCCAGCCGGACGGCGATATAGAAGGTGGCGAAAGCTCCGAAGGAGAGTACTCCCGTGCTCAGGTATTTCGTCGCTTCGCGGCTCTGTTGCAGGAAGAGGAAGAAATCGAAGCTGCCATGGAACAGCACCGCTGTTCCCAGTCCTCTGAGCATCAATCCCAGCGCATGCTCAGGCGCAAACTTGGCCCGCCCTACGGGATAGCCCATCAGCACGGCGAAGGACGCATGTGCGGGGATGGCCAGGAAAAAGCGCGATACGCCCGTCTCCAGCCCAAACTGATGCACGTATTCGATGTTCTCCACCGTCGCGAAGCCCATCCCAATCATCACACAATAGATCACCCCGTCAAAGGGCTCGCGGAAGGCTTCCTTAGGATAAGCGTAGAACCGTAATACAAGGAACTTGCTGCCCTCTTCGCTGAACGCCACGATCCCGAAGGCGTACCAAATATAAGACAGAATGGAATGATGCCAGGGTTCTGTACGGACATCCACCGCCAGCAGCTGCACCGCCAGGGCCGGCAGGGTAGCGGCGGCGCCCAGCACAAAGGCTGTCACCAGGTAGCGCATCGACGCCTTGCCCAGCCTTTGAAGGGAGTAGATGAACAGGCATACGGCGACGCCGGGGGCGATAGCCAGGGCAATTAATAACATCCGTTAAAAATAGAGGAAAAACTAATGCGGCTCGCTACGGAAAAAATAGATCGCCCCATCCTTGAAATGCAGCTCCCGGACTAAGACCTTATGGCTGCGCATGTACGGGATGTCGATGAGGTCGTCATTGATGGCATCGTCGAACCAGACGACGGTGAAATGATCTTCTTTCATCATATAACGGATATCCTCGGCATTGTCCTTATGGGCGATCAGCTCGGCCCTTAACCCGCCCAGGAACCAAAGCCCCTCGTTTGCATCGGAATAGACTGTTCCTGCCAGCTGCAGGGAGTCCCGGTGCGCCCGGACATAGGCCATCGTCTCGGAGTTGCGCCAGTCATTTTCGGTATAGCCCGGGATACCCGCATAGTGGATGCCGCTCCAGTTCTCCCGGAAGGCATGCACCTCCCCGGCTATAAAGCAGGCGGCAGCAGCCAGGGCGAGAAGCACGGCTCCCTTCTTCAGCCGGATGGGACAGCGGTTCAGGGCGGCTGGTATCCATTCGGTGCT
>JAMFRX010000306.1 GCA_026224995.1 Puia dinghuensis | reverse complement strand
TGGATGCCGATGAGCACGGCATCGAAGGTGATGCGCTTGCCCTGGATCAGCAGTGAGAAATCGTTCTTGTCAACGAGAATCTTGCTTCCGTCCGGGAGGGGATGGAACCAGCCTTCGGGGGTGATATCGATGCGGTATACGGTAAAGCGGTCCTCATCGAGGTTGTTCTGGATGGTGATGGCGCTTTTGTAGGAGATGACCGATTCACCGGAATAGCCGCCGGTGACGAAGGCGATAGTGGGCTTCATGCGAAGAAAATGATTTTCGCAAAGTAACGTTATTTTTGGACTCGGGCTACACGGGAAATATGTCGCCCTCGCCAAAAATGTCTATGCGTCGCGATTGGTAAGGAGAGTTATGCGGAAAGGGGGTAAAAATAAGAAAGGTGAAGGAAGTAACCCCTTCACCCCTTATTAATGACGGGAAATATCACCCGCCTATTTACATGTAGCACGAAGCTACATTGGTAATGCTTTTACTACCCTGAAGTTACCGATTTTCCGGAAAACGCCCAATAATTCTGCCGTCATTTATCCACACTCCCCCCGGGGGAATTAAAGATGCAGCTTCTCTTTTTTAGCCAGCAGCTCTGCTACGGTTTCCTGGTACATCTCGTCGGGTACGCAACAATCTACGGGGCAGACGGCGGCGCACTGGGGCTCTTCGTGGAAGCCCTGGCATTCGGTGCATTTGTTGGGGACGATATAATACGTATCCACACTAATGGGGGCGTTGCGTTTGGATGCGTCGAGGGAGGAGCCGTCGAGGAGGGTAAAGGGGCCTTTGACGCTGGTGCCGTCGGTGATCGCCCATTCTACGCCGCCTTCGTAGATTGCATTATTGGGGCACTCCGGTTCGCAGGCGCCGCAATTGATGCATTCTTCAGTTATTTTGATAGCCATTTTTTGAAAATTTGTTTGAGAATTAGGAGGTCATAAAAGTTACCTTTGCCGTCCATTCAGCAAATATAGCGTGGAATTTATGAAGTTGGAAACTCGGATAGATTTATTGACCGCACTGGGGGGGTACTGTTTAGGGTCGGCGCCGGCCTGGGAGGCGGCTAAGGCCAGGGCGAATGCGGTGAATGGCTGGTTCACGCCGGAGTTCATCGATACGGCGGTGCGGCAGATCGTGGCGGGGTACCTGCAAAAGGACAAATTAACCGCCTGGGCGAGGCGGTATGCCGTGCCGGATGAAAGGGCGGAACCGCGGACGGTGGGGCTGGTCATGGCCGGCAATATCCCTTTGGTAGGGTTTCATGACCTGCTGGCGATCTTTGTAAGCGGTCACCGGCAGCTGATAAAGCCGTCGGGCCGGGACGAGGTGCTGATACGGCACCTGGTTGACCGGCTCGTGGAAATGGAAGCGGAAGTCGGGAATTTTATAGCGTTTGCCGAGCGGCTGAATGGCTGCGACGCGTATATCGCCACGGGGAGCAATAACTCCGCCCGGTATTTCGACTACTATTTTGGGAAATATCCCCATGTCATCCGGCGTAACCGGACTTCGGTAGCCGTGCTGACGGGGCAGGAGACGGGCCAGGAACTGGCGGCGCTGGCCGATGACGTGAACCAGTATTTTGGCCTGGGGTGTCGCAATGTGACGCAGCTGCGCGTACCAGAGAATTACGATTTCCTGCCCTTACTGGAGGCTTTTAAGAAATACGAGCACCTGGCGGATCTTGCGAAATACAAGCATAACTACGATTACCAGCTCACACTGCTGCTGCTGAATAAGAAGTATTATATGACGAATGGGTCGATCCTGCTCACGGAGAATGAATCGCCTTTTAGCCCTATAAGCGTGTTACATTATACGTATTATCGGGGGCAGGGCGGAAAGGCGGGTGAGGTATCCGTAGAGGGGCAGGCGAATTCAAACGTGGGCGAAGGGCAGACGGGCGAGCAGACGGATATCCAATGCGTAGTGGGACAGGGAAATGTTCCATTTGGCGAGGCGCAGAAGCCGGGACTGGAGGATTATGCGGATGGGGTCGATACCATGGAGTTCCTGAAGGGATTGTAAATGGGGGAGGCCATGCGCGGGGCGCTGCTCGTGGCGATCTGCGCCGTGACCGCCTGACATATTGGACAGGCCGTCGGCAGGGATGACAGACGGGGCTGAAATTATGCCCTTTTTTTCCTAAATTTATAGGTGAAAGCGGGCGATGTACGAAGGCCTTAGTAAATTATTTGTTAAACTGATCCAGTGGTACAAATATTGAAGGGCTGTTAACGTTAATTTGTTTGAATAAGAGAATAAAAAGTTATCAATGAGAGCAAAACAAATAGTAGCTGTTATCCTGATAAGCGCTTCGACAGCTTTGGCTACCATGTGGGGCTACAATCACTTCAGCTCTGGTAAGACCTACTATTACTCCCAGGATTCCGGGAAGGTGCCTGCCAATTATGCGAAATTCTTTGAGGGCAACAGGAATTCGGCGCCACCGAGCGATTTCGTAGATGCCGCGAGCGCGGCGATCCCGGCCACGGTGCATATCAAGACCAAGACGGTCCGTACGGTGAGCAACAATCTGCCCAAGCATAATCCATTCAGCGATCTTTTTGGCATAGACCCCGATGATTTCTTCGGCAACGGCAACGGGATGCGTTCCATGCCGGAGATGGCTTCCGGCTCCGGGGTGATCATCAGCAATGACGGCTATATCGTCACGAACAACCATGTGGTGGACGGAGCCGACGAGGTGACGGTTACGCTGAGCAACCGGAGATCTTTCAAGGCCAAGGTGGTCGGAGCTGATCCCAGCAGCGATCTGGCGGTGGTGAAGATCGACGCGCAAAATCTGCCATTCCTGCTTTATGCCAATTCCGACGAGGTGAAGGTAGGACAGTGGGTGCTGGCGGTAGGCTATCCGCTGACGCTGGAGACGACGGTAACGGCCGGGATCGTGAGCGCCAAGGGAAGGACGCTGGATATCAACAGGCGCCAGAGCCAGAGCCCGGTGGAATCGTTCATCCAGACGGATGCGGCGGTAAACCCCGGTAACAGCGGCGGTCCGCTGATCAATACCGAAGGGCAGCTGGTAGGCATCAACAGCGCTATCGCGTCGCCGACGGGCAGCTATGCGGGCTATAGTTTCACTATCCCAGTGAATATCGTGAAGAAGGTCGTCAACGACATTATAAAATTCGGGACTTCGCAACGCGCTTACCTGGGTATCCAGTATCCGCGGGATGATCTGAGCGAAGACCAGAAGAAAGAGAACGGAATAAAGGACGGCGACGGGGTCTATGTAATTACCATCAGCCCGGACGGGCCTGCTGCGCATGCCGGGCTAAAGCAGGGTGACCTCATCATCAAGCTGAATGGGGACGAGGTGTTCACGGGAGCGGAGATGGTCGGCAAGATAGCGACGTTCAGTCCTGGCGACAAGATCAAGGTTACCTACAAAAGAGATGGCAAGGAGAACACCGTTTCGGTGGTCCTGAGCAATAATAGCAGCAGCGTGTCCACCAGCATTGTCAAGTCTTCGGTGCTGGACAAGCTGGGAGCCCAGTTGGAGAACCTGAGCAAGAAGGATGCGGCTGGTCTGGATATGAAAGGCGGCGTAGTCGTCAAGTCCATCACGGAGAACGGGCTGATGGATAAGTCGAGGGTGCAGGAAGGGTTTATCATCCTGAAGGCAAATGGGGAAGACATCAAGAATATCGAGGACCTGCAGGTGGTGCTGAACAAGGCCGCCAATGGGACGGTGAAGCTGGAAGGCGTTTTCCCTGGTTATGAAGGTGTGTATACTTATTCTTTGAAGCTTTCGTCCGGCGAGTAGCTACGCTGAAAATAAATTATATAGGTTGACCGAATCTAATGAGATGGTCAACCTTTTTTTATGATTGGGCCTTCGGCCAGCTGACCTGTGGTCAGCTTTTGATTTTTTCATACAGGCCGTAGCCCCATGCCGGCAGATCGATGGCGGTAAGATGCGAAAAATCCATCCAGACGCCCGTGAAGGCTTCCCTGTAGGGGCCTTGCAGCAGCAGTTCCGAGATGGGGATGGACAGGGGCTGGCCTGATAAGTTCAAGAGGACTACTACCTGATCTTCGCCGGCGCGGCGGGCGAAGGCGAAACAACGGTCGTCGAATTTTGTGTGCAGGCGGTGCAGGGAAACAGTGGGGTCGGCGGAACGCAGGGCAGGGTGGTTTTTCCGTAGCGTCAGCAGGGTCTTGAAGAAGCCGTGCAGGTCATAGTGTCCCGTCCACTCCATAGGGTCCTTATCGAAGAACTTGAGTCTTTTATAATTGGGCATCTCCTGGCCGCTATAG
>JAMFRX010000305.1 GCA_026224995.1 Puia dinghuensis | reverse complement strand
GGTAGCCAAAAAAACCTGGTAGGGATCGTCACTGCCCAGCGTGTCCGATTGGTAGTGGACGTAGAGTTTGCCTTCTTCCGTCCGATTGCGGGCTCGCAGCGTATAGCTAACAGTCGAATGGATCAGCAGCGGCTCTCCTGTGCCATTGTACAACAGTTCGATCGTTGCTGAGCGGTCGAAAGGCATCGGGAGGTAGGAATAGGCCATACTGTCATTGGCGCCCATCAGCAGACCTCCCATCGATGGTCTGCCGCTCACATAGCCGAAGAGATCAGCGACCGGCGCCTCGATCGCGGGGCGTTTCTCGTCGTCCCAGGTGATCCGCAGCCACAGATTCGCATTGCCATCGGCGAGTCGGGTCCCGTACAATTGGAGGCATGTTATCCGGCCACCCTTCTTGATCTGTGCCAGGGTTGCCCGTTGGCCCGGTTGTAGGGTCAGCGCGGGAAGGATTACATTTTTCGCAGCCGGATCGGAATGATCGATGCTCGTGCCGGCGGGTACGCCCCATGCCTGCTGCAATATGTCGAGAGCCGTTTTTGCGGGTGTCGCTGCAATATCGTTATAGGTCTCTACGTTCGTTCCTGCCGGGAATAGCCGGTATTGGAGTTGGTGAAATTACAGGTGTTTGCCGCGGGACACGATCGTACAATGCCGTTGGAACAGGATGGGGAAGTAACAAAAATACCCGCCTGTGCCGGAGCCACAGGTTGGAGCGACAAAAGGATATCGGTGGCCGGAAAAAAGGTCCATGTAGTTAACAGATAGCCGGGGTCGGGGCTCCCCGTCAAAATAGAAATCCAGTGTATCGGTAGTCGGTGTTGGAGTAGCGATCCGGTTGATCTCTCCTGGGCCGTCCAGGTCGAGCATGACCAGGCTGCTGTCAGGGTTGCGCCGGATGAAGGAATAGTTGCCATTAAATCCGTCATTGTTGCCGCCGGTGGTATCGTAGGTCGAGACCTGGGCTTCCGTGCCGGTGACAAAAACGGGTAAGGATACGATATTCGCCAACTTGTGTACCTCTGATGTGAGCGTAACGGGCGTTTGTTGTGCCCGGATCGCGAATGATTGTAAGGCGAAGATGGCTATAACTGGCATCCGACGGGAGAAGAGGGATCGATTCATAATATCTAAAAGTACGTTTTACCGGAAATAGTTGTGACCCTTCTTTTGTGTGCTGACGTGCATTTTCCAATATTACCAATTGATTTCTCCATCTTCTCGCTCTAACTTCATCGGCAATCGTGTTACCCAGCTCGCTGAAAAAGGCGCAGAACAGTGCCTTCGTCAATGCTTCTGTTTTGTCCAATATTTGCTTGGGAAGATTGATGCCATCGAGAATCTTCAAGTCAACCATCTACGCAGAAGGCCTTCCACTCGGGAGCAGCCCCCTGCATCTTTAAGCTTTCATGACCATAAATTCTGCGGAAGACGCCCCAAAAATGGTTACCGGAATGCAGGTTATAGAACTATTTGGTTACGTTACCAGCAGGCCAATGGGGATTGAAGGTACACACGATCAGGGTGTTGGGCTCAAAGTGTACGCGTTCTAGCCACAAGTCCGCGTAAATTTATGATGGCAGGCCATGTATATCTTTGTTTTAAAAGTTAGGGACTGACAGATCGTAGACGTGCCAACGCAGGCACAAGGTTTCCCAATTCCTGAAGGCGCCCAGCCTTTTTGAGATGGCGGTGGATGGGTATATGCACGTGTGGCCGGCGCCAGTTTCCGCTATTGAGTTGTCTTTTAACAGTCTTTCCATCTAGCCACAAAGCCGACTTTAGCCGCACGACCAGTGGATCGCCCGTGAACCAGCGTTCGCTGGTATCACCGGGTTCAAACCGGGCGATGGCTAGAGGGCTATCCAGATCGAAGTGGGTCGCCTCCCGCTGAAAAAGGATATAGCCAGCGTCACAGATAGTTCCGTAATGGTCATGGTCTCGTTCAAACTCCTCGTATTGGTATTTTTCGACCCCATTCCAGCGGGAGATCATATTAAAGAAAGGCCGGTAATCTGCGTACTGATCTTGCTCGAAAACATCTTCCCGCCGAATCGATCGCTCCACAGTTGCATAACCGATATAATAGTAGTTCCATGCCCCGCGGACAGGTTCGCCTGAAGCAGAGGCACAAACATATACAATTACATCAGTCGGCTGCAATTGCCTCCGGACATTTGGCCGACAGACACCCCAACTTGCTTTCCGCGGATCGCCCAACCGACGGAGCGTCTGAAAAAATGAGGGGTCGTCACCCCAGTCATACATCGAGCCAGGCTGGGCATACGCTTCCAAAAATGCCCGCAGATCAGGGTTGTGCAAAGCTTTTCCCTGGACAATTTGCCAATCTTTTGGAGAGATCAGCGGATGGCGGTAAACACAGATAAAGGCTTTCATCATGATCAAAGTTGGCCCGATTATCTTATACTTAAAAATGCGGAACAAAAAAGGGTGTTTCCACGGTGAGATGAGTATTGATAATGAAGTAATTTGTAGATATATAAGAAGGGGC
>JAMFRX010000304.1 GCA_026224995.1 Puia dinghuensis | reverse complement strand
TCGTGTATCAGGCGAAGACCCTGGGGGCCACCTATGTCATGTGTGCGTGGATCCCGCATACCGATGGGGTGCTAAGCTTCGACAATGCCAAGCAGGCGGTGGAAGACTTCAATAGTGTCGGCAAGATGCTCAGCGAGCATGGGCTGGTCTTCTGCTATCATGCGCATGGCTATGAGTTTCAGCCTTATGGAGATGGGACGCTGCTGGACTATATCATCAAGAATACCGACCCCAGGTATGTGTCCTTCGAGATGGACATCATGTGGATCACCTTTGGCGGCGGAGACCCGGTGGGGTTGATGAAGAAATATGGGAAGCGCTGGAAGCTGATGCATCTTAAGGACTTGCGGAAGGGGGCGCCGAAGAACCTGACGGGGCTTACGGGCGCGGAGAATGATGTTCCGCTTGGGCAGGGCGAGGAGGATATTCCAGCGATCCTGAAGGAGGCGAAGAAGCTCGGGATCCAACATTATTTTATAGAGGATGAGAGCCTGGACCCTACGGTGCCGGTACCGCAAAGCGTCGCTTATCTAAAAGGGTTGAGGGACTAGCCGTAAAAATTGATGAGTGGAATTTGATAAAATTCCCTAATTTGTTGCCACGTGAGATTGCTTGCTGCTATACTGCTATGGGGAATACTCCTATTCAACTGGATTGGATACCGGTTTTTAACCGGCTATTTGCAGGGTAAGGCAGAACAGCGCCTGGAGGTTCGTTTGGACCACCGGCAGTACGACAGGTCACAGCTTATAGCCGTGAAGGTATCCCTCACCGATCTTTCCTATTACAATTCTTCTACTACTTTTCAACGCGTGGATGGCCAGATAGATATCAATGGCGTTCCCTGCCAATATGTGGAACGCCGCATTTTTGGGGATTCGATGGAGCTGCTGTGCATCCCCAATCCTACGGTCCTGAAACTGCGTACCGGTGGGGACAATTCCATCAAACTTGTGAATGACGTACAATGGGGTGACCCTTATATACTTGTACCGCCTATAGCATTGGCGGTTATTCCTGCAGGCGTGATCTCCTATGATCACTATTTCTCCGTGCGCATCCCTGCTACGACGGCTGCGAATGCCGAACGGCCTCCTGCCCTGGGTTAGTTTTCCTTCCTTCCTTATTTGTTTCTAAAATTATTCTTTCAGAAAAACACCTGTATTCGTGAACAAGCGTTCAACGTATGCCGGGTTGTTCACCATCTGTTTTGTGAGCAGCCTCTTCGGCGGAGTCGTCAGCACCCTGATGTCTGTTTATCTTCCTGTGACGGTAAAAGACCTGATCGGGAATGTGACTCAAGAGAAATTAAATGCTATAAGCGCCACTATTAATTCCGTTTTTATTTTCGGCTGGATGTTCGGGGGCATCGTCTGGGGCATAATCTGTGACAGGATCGGGCGGTCGAGGGCCGTGATCTATTCCACGATGTGCTTTGGGCTGTTCACGTTGCTGACGGCTATGGCGCCTTCGTGGTGGCTGGTGTCGTTCTGCCGGTTCTTCAGTGGGTTTGGGGTAGGCGGCGTGCTGGTTACGACCACCATCCTTATCTCCGAGAGCTGGACCGGCAAGAAGCGGGCGGTGGCCTTGGGCATTTTGAGCATTTCTATCCCGGTGGGGATCTTTTCGGCGGGCCTGATCAACTATTTGCTGCCCGCGTGGCGGGAGGCGTTCTTAGTCGGCGCTATTCCCTTGTTGCTGGGGATCGGAGCGTTGTTCGTGCTCAGAGAGCCGGCGGGCTGGACGGCGGTGAAGGCAGCCGACAGAAGGGGGTTCCTGGCGCCTGTTTACCGGCGTAACTTATGGGAGGGCTCAGTGATCTTCGGGGCGATGCTGATCGGGATGTGGGCTATCTTTTCGTGGCTCCCTACCTGGGTACAGAGCCTGGAGGGGAGCGCCGATGCGCAGCATCAGCGGGGGATCAGCATGATGATGATGGGGGCCGGCGGGTTAACGGGCGGGTTCATCTCCGGCTGGGTGGCGCATGCCATCGGGCTGAGGCGGACGATGGTCCTTTGCTTTGCCGTTTGCTTCGGAATGAGCTTTTTGCTGTTCAAGGTCAACCATTCTTTTTCGGGGGTGGCCTATATCGAAGTAGCGGTCATGGCCGTTTTTTTCGGCATCAGTCAGGGAGCGCTCTCCGCGTATATCCCTGACCTCTTCCCCATGGCTATCTGTGCGGCGGCTACCGGCTTCTGCTTCAATGTAGGGAGGCTATTCACGGCGACGGCGGTTTTCTTCGTAGGCGCGCTGGTCAGCTGGCTGGGCGGATACAGCAATACCTTATTTATTTTCTCCTTTATTTTTTTAATCGGACTCCTGGCTACCTGGTATGCCGGGAAAAAAACAAGCTATGCCACACATTAATCTTGAAAATGACTTCCCCGGTATCAGGGGATTGATGGCCTTTCGTCCCGAGACGGCAGGCCCTTTGGGTGAGCTCGCGAATATCCTGTTACGGGATACCGAAGGGCTGAGCCGCGCCGAGCGGGAGCTCATCGCCACCCATGTATCGTATCTCAACGATTGTTTTTATTGCCACACTTCGCATGGCGCCACTGCCTGTGAATACCTGGACGGCAACAGTGCATTGGTGGACCAGGTGAGAAAGGACTATCAGCATGCGCCCATTTCCGAGAAGCTGAAGGCGCTGATCGGCATTGCCGCCAGTGTCCAGAAGAGCGGGAAGTCTGTGCGGCCGGAGCAGGTCGAGGCAGCCAGGGCGTTGGGCGCCACGGACAAGGAGATCCATGACACGGTGCTGATCGCGGCATCCTTCTGTCTGTTCAACCGGTATGTGGACGGACTGGCGGCGACCACACCTACCGACCTGAGCAGCTATGCTGCGCGGGGGCGGCAGATCGCGGAGAAGGGATATGGGACGCATATTTTTACCGTACCGCAGCCAGCTTAAGCAAATAAACCTATAAACCAATAACTAACATGAGATATACTGTACTGCTTTTAGCGGGGCTTGCTTTTTTGGCGGCCTTGCCCAAGACTGCATTCTCGCAGAGTGCGTCCTACAATGGGATCGTTACCGACGCTACCGGGCATCCCCTGGTTGGCGCCACCGTTGTCATACCCTCCACTTTGCGTGGCACCACCACCGATGCGGATGGGAAGTTCAAGCTAAACGTACCTGCGAAGAGCGGGTTGTCCATTAGCGCTATCGGCTATAGGACCAGGGTGATCAGCGCCGCGGACCTCAAAGACGGCCTGGAGGTTCACCTGGATGAAGATATCACGCACCTGGATGAGGTGGTGGTGACAGGGCTGGCCACGACGATCAAGCGTCGGAACCTTGCCAATGCCGTCTCTACGATCTCCAGCAAGGAGCTCGACGGCGTCGCGCCGGCACAGACCTTTGATGGGGCCCTCGAGGGAAAGGTTACGGGCGCTTATATCAATGCCAATTCCGGAGCGCCGGGCGGGGGCATCTCCGTGAAATTACGCGGGGTGACGTCCGTCTATGGCACTACCCAACCCTTGTATGTTGTAGACGGGGTTTTCGTAGACAACACATCCACGTCCGCGGGGTTGAACGTTATTACCGGCGCCGCCTCCGGTGGATCGCCAACTTCCAGTCAAGATAACCCCAGCAGCCGCATCGCCGACCTGCGGCCGGAAGATATCGAGAACATAGAGATACTGAAAGGCGCTTCTGCTGCCGCCGTCTATGGCTCCAGGGCCGCTGCAGGGGTTATAGTGATCACTACGAAGAAGGGAAAGGAAGGGCGCACCAAGGTGACGATATCCCAGGACCTGGGCTCTATCAGGGCCCGCAAGCTGTTAGGCGTGCGGCAGTTCACGGCCGACAGGGCTGCCAGCCTGAGCAGCGACAGCGCCACCAGCGTGGCGCTCGCCCAGGAGTTCACGACGGCGCAGTCCAAGGGACAGATCTACGACTATGAAAAAGAGCTATACGGCAATAAGGGTTTTGCCCGCAATACCGTGCTGAGCGTGAGCGGCGGGACGGCGAAGACCGGCGTCTACTTTTCTGCGGCGCAGAAGGATGAGGGTGGCATCGTGAAGAACACCGGATATCGCAACAGCAGCCTCCGGCTGAACATAGATCACAAGCTAACGGACAATATAAAGCTGGGCATCAGCACCAGCTATATCAATTCATACGCGGACCGGGGATTGACGGGCAATGACAATGCCGGCGTTTCGCTGGGCATTGCGCTTTCCTCTACGCCGTCCTTTGCACAGATCCATCCGGATGCTAATGGCAACTATCCCAATAACCCGTTTGCCGCGTCCAATCCGCTGCAGACCGTGGCGCTGATGAAGAACAACGAATCTGTCAACCGCTTTATCGAGGGTCTGAACCTG
>JAMFRX010000303.1 GCA_026224995.1 Puia dinghuensis | reverse complement strand
GCTGAGCCGAGCCGATGAGGGTGTAACTGGCGAACATACCGGTGAATAGCAGCTGCTTGATCTTTTTCATACGTTTTTTTCACAAAACAACACTGCATAGCTTCCTGAGGAAAATGTATTCAACCCGCACGTTCAAGGGCTAAACAAACCCGCCACCGAACCTTTATTGAGCGAAAAAGGGCGTTCGTTGAATGGAACAGGAAAGCGTGCCGAAAATCGGGTATTTTTGACCCGGAAATGCGTAAGATCAAGTTATTCAAGGTAAAGGCTACGCTCACCAGGCTACAGTACCTGGTATGGGCAGCCGTTCTTTTGATCAGCTTTTTCGCCATGGTATACGATGACGGCGTTAAGCGATCGGCGGCTTATGCCGTCAACAATAGCTGTTTTTACGCCCTGATCATCTATGGTAATATCCGGTTCCTATATCCCGCATTGTACCAGAAGAGACGCTATGTTTTGTATGGCGTGGCATCGGTGCTTCTCTTACTGCTGGCCGGGGCGGGACGGGGATATTTTTCCGCTCTTATTCAACACAAGTATTTTCCGACCGGGGCCAGATGGCTTGATCCGGGGACCTATGTCACCTTCTTCCTGAGTGGTATCACCGTCTTTGTGCTTAGCTTTATCTTCCGGCTGGCCATTGCCTATTTCATGATCAAGCAGGCCTCGGAGGAGGCGCTGTTGCAGAGAAGCCAGTTCGAGCTAAGATTGCTGAGAGCGCAGGTGCAGCCGCATTTTCTGTTCAACACGTTGAACAACATGTACTACGAGGCTTATCTCGACTCGCCCCGTACCGCGCAGCTGATCGAGCGGTTGTCGGATATCATGCGGTATTTTGTGGACCAGAGCATGCTGGACAGCGTTTCCCTTGGTACGGAAGTGCAATTCCTGGACAACTATATCGCGCTGGAGCGGATCAGGATAAAGCCGGAGCCGGAGATCGGATTTGTAAAACGGTTCGATGCCGGGATAGTCGTCCCGCCCATGCTGCTGATGACCTTTGTGGAGAATATCTTCAAGCACGGCATAGACAAGATCAGCGGATGCAATACGATCGATATTTCGCTTATTCAGGATAATGGCTATCTTTATTTCAGTACGAAAAACGCTATTAACAAGCATGCCGGCCCTGCGACGCCCGATGGTCTGGGGTTGAAAAACCTTCGCCAGCGGCTGTCCATCTTGTATAACGGGAACTTTCAATTGGATACAGGCAGCGATGGTCAGTATTATACAGCGCTCTTAAAAATACCCCTGAATGAATCTACGGTGCATGATCGTCGATGATGAACCCAATGCGGTAAACCTCCTGGAAGTGCTGATAGGGCAGAGCACATCCTGGCAGCTGCTGGCAAGATGTTTCAATGCGCTGGAGGCCATCGCTTTTCTAAAGAACAATACGGTGGACCTCATCTTTTTGGATATCAACATGCCCCTGTTGACGGGGATCGAGCTGGCGGGGCTGCTGTCCGGGGAGACGGCCATTGTTTTTACGACCGCGCATGTAGAATATGCCGCCGAAAGCTATTCCTTCAATACAATCGATTACCTCCTGAAGCCGATTACGCTGAAGCGATTCCTGGCTGCCACAAAAAAGATAGAAACGCACTTTCAAGCCCGGATGCCGGAGGCTTTTAAGGAAACCGAAAAGCGTGATGAATACTTCTTTGTCAAATCAGGCACCCAGCTGCGAAAGATCCTGCTGCAGGAGATCCTGTTCTTCGAGGGCAGGAAGGAATACGTGCGGGTGGTGACGCAGGGCTTTGAGGTGATGACCTACAGGCGGCTGAAGGACATTGAAGCGCAGCTTTCGATGCCCTTTGCCCGGGTGCATAATTCCTATATCGTCAACATCGCGCAATTGAATAAGATACAGGATAATCATATCCATATTGGGGAGGTGGCGATACCCATCGGCGAAAAGTTCAGGGAGGGGGTGATGGAGATCATTCGTAAAAAAACATTCTGATCTACCAGTTATTCTTCTGGTCATCATTGGTCCTCTCCGGCTTCGGAGCCGGCGTGGTTTTCCACTCCCTGTTATACCGCACGAAGAACGCCAGCCATAGGGTCCTGGCTACACGCATCAGGATAGGCTGCACGCCTACTAAGATAACGGCATTGACGGCAAGCCAGTAAAAAAGCCGGTTGTCGTGTAAGGAAAAGCCGATCAGCACCCACCAGGCAATGAATGTCGCAGCCGTCAGGGCGACTGCAAGGGCATAGCTGACATAGCTCGAACCATAATAAAAACCTACCTCTATATCGAAGGGCTGTCCGCAGACGGGGCAGTGTTCATTCATTTTCATGGTGGTTCTTAGCTTGTAGGGATTCTTCTCGCTAAACATATTCCCCCTGCGGCAACGGGGGCACTTGCATTTCAGGAGGTTCAGGAAACTGGGTTTACTTTCCTGGGACGCGAGGTCTGCCGTTGCAGGTTGCATGGTTTCCATGATCAATTTAATTTGTTGTGTAAAAATGATTTTCTAAAGTCATCAGGGGTCATACCGGCATTCTTTTTAAAGAACCGGTTGAAATAAGAGTTGTCTTTAAAGTTAAGCTCGTACGCGATCTCGGTAGCCGTCATTTTTGCATTGGTGAGCAATCGCTTTGCCTCTAAGAGGATGCGATCCCTTATCAGCTCGCCGGCCGTTTTACCGAGCAGGTCCTGGCATAGGGCATTCAGATGGTTGGGCGTAACATAAAGCAGGTCGGCATACTCTTTGGGTAAGCGGATTGCGCGGTAATGGCTATCTATCAGCCGCCTGAATGTCCTTAGCAGCATTTGTTTTTGCTGTGGCAGGGATCTGCGGGCGGCGCCGGTGCAGGAATTGTCTACCAGGATAAAAAGCTGTAAAAGAAGTAGCCTGACCATGTCCGCGTTGTTCTCGCGGGAGCTTTCCGACGGAGCTAACATGGTCTCGAAGAGCTCAGTGATCGTCGAATGGGTTTCTGTAGGCAGCTGGCAGACGGATTCCTGGCTGATGCCGCTAAAAAAGGCGAACCTTTCCAGGTAATTGGGATTCTGCAGGAAGGACTTGAAAAATGTTTCGGAAAAATTTATGATATAGCCATCCACCTGGCCTTCAAAATGCCAGCTATGTACCTGTCCGGGGATCATGAAATAGATCTGGAAAGGCTTTACTTTAAACCGGGTAAAGTCTATTTGATGCGATCCTGATCCTTTTGTAAAAAGGACCAGATGATAAAAAGAATGCCGGTGCGGGAGGTGAAGCTGCGGATCATGTCTGTTCAGATAGGAGGAGAACCTTTCTACCAGGTAGTCGGCACCCTCATCTTTATTAAGGCTGCAGATGTCATAAACCGG
>JAMFRX010000302.1 GCA_026224995.1 Puia dinghuensis | reverse complement strand
TTTTCCCGGGTGCCGGAAGTACAAAGCGAATCTGGCATATGTATCCGAAGCGCTTGCCACGAGCGAAAACCGGTATTGCTTCCAGACATTGCCGGTAATGGTGAGGATTTGTTGCGCATATGTGCGGCTGCCGTCCACGCTCTCCAGGGCTACCGTTACCTGCAGCCCCTCTGTCGGGGTTTGCAGGTAACACGAGCCGGTGTATGTCTGTCCTTTTTCGACGGAGATGCCCCAGCGGTTCAGCCCCCGGTTGGCAACCCCAGCCTTTCCGCCGGCCGCAGAGAGTTCGATCGTTTGCATGGTCAGGCCGTTAAAGGCGTCGTGTTGAACCAGACTAAAGCGTTCATCGCCGGCGTCGGATGTAATGACATCCCATCTGTCGCTCACCTGTTGCTCTACGGGGTTAGTCAAGGCCAGTTTCATTTCTATGCCTTCTTTGGTAAGCCGGACACTCCTGAAACTCACTGGGGATCCGGATGTCGCCAGCCCTATCCGGCCTGTTGTTAGTGGGTCTTCGCCGTCGTTGTAAGAGATAACCAGGCTGTCGTTGAAGTAGACTTTTATCTGTCCTCCAATCAACTTGGCAGAAATAAGCTGCCAGCCGTCGGGGCTGAATACAACCGGCGCGTACGTTAGCGTCTGTTCGTCATTGCGGTGTTTGATCAGCTGTATTTTGTTTGCCTCCCGGTTCAGACGGATCTCATAGCCTTTGAGGGTGTTCTTCCCAATCCCAATATCGGTCACCCGCAGCAATATACCTGCGCCATTACCGCTGGTCTGTAAAAAGCGTATATCGGCCTGCATGCTCCCATCGCTGAGGTCATCCTTATCATAGAGCAGGCGGGCGCTGCCGTCGGGCTCGACGCCCAGGTCGTTCGTCCCTACCATCCTATGGGTATGCCGGCCGGGAACGATAGAAACGCTACTATCGCCATATTCCCTGTCTGCGACCCAGTAGCCTCCGTATTTCTTCCACTCATTATAGTTGACCCCGGAAGCCGGTTCTTCAAAGCTCTCGCCCATGATCAGCTGTCCATAGAGACCTCCGTAAATTTCGTGGTTGACGTCTTCTATACAAGTGCCAAACATGGTGTGGGGGATGGTGTTCCGGACGTCGGCTGCATCGATCGTGATATGGTTTTGGGATGCACGCTTTGCCGATGCTTCGAAATTATGCTGCTGCCCGGAGCAACGGAAGATGCCTGCGAAAAGAAAAAGCAGGATAATGCTGGTCTTTGCGTGTAACTGATTGATCATAAAGGAATTTGGCCTTTGTCGGTGCGGAGCTCAGTCAAGGAGGGCCACAACAACCAAAGATCTGAAAATTTCCTAAAAAAAATTATGGATTAATATTGGGCAAGCATCTTACACGTAGACTCAAATACACTAAATCATTAATATGTTCAAAAGCTATTGGACGCTGGCTTGGCGAACCCTGGTTCGTAACAAGCTCTACACGCTGGTCAATGTCCTGGGATTGGCGTTGGGTATTTGTGCCTGTTTGGTCATTTATTTGGTCGCCAGTTACGAATTCAGTTTTGATACCTTTCATCCGGGCCGTGACCGCATCTTTTGTGTGGACGCCGTGTTGTATGGTGGTCATCGGAATTGCGTACCTGGTCCTATGCCGGCCGCCATGCGCCGGGAAATGACCGGCTTTCAGACCGTGGCCGGTAAAATCATTGCGTACCGAGTGATGAGGTCTTCGGTGAAAAACATGTTTCTAGCCGTTAGTATATGCCTTAACGCGATCAGTGCTCCTTGAAATGGCTTCCCATTCCTTAATTTCCTCGGTAATTTTAGCAGTATTCTTAAGGAAAGTGTCTACCGAGTCGGGACCAATGGGTAAATGCAAAGGTGGGTTCTCGCTATTGGCGAGTTTTACAATTACTTCCGCGAGTTTTGCCGGGTCACCAGGCAAGTTGCCGTAGATGCCCCCCATTGCTGCCCTTAGCTGGCCCGCTGTTGCGTCATAATCGGAGATGACGGTCTTAGAGGGTGAGTACGATTCAGTGGACGTAAATTCCGTGTTGAATAAGCCGGGAGCGGCGGCGGTGACATGAATGCCCAGGGATTTAACCTCGAGGGCCAGTCCTTCCGAGATTCCTTCCACTGCGTATTTGGTAGATCCGTAAAGGCCAAATCCGGGGAGCGACGCGCCATAGCCGAATAGTGACGAGATGTTTATGATATGGCCTTTTTTCGCTTTGCGCATGAAAGGTAGTACGGCCCGGGTTACGTTTAGCAAGCCAAA
>JAMFRX010000301.1 GCA_026224995.1 Puia dinghuensis | reverse complement strand
TTACCGGTGATAGTAAGCCTATATGGGCAGTCGCTGGCGCCATTGTCGTGCTTTTTGCAGGCGAAGAAGAGAAAGAGGGCAAAAACGGTCAGGCCTAGTGTATATGATAATTTTTTCATAAGAAAGGTTCTGCAATTATAACGCTGGGAATGATACAAAAGATGCCTAAATCGTTGCTTAAAAACTCCTTAATGCGCGCATTAAATTTTAGCTTTTGCGGGTGAAAGCTCTACATTCTTCAGTTCCTTAAGCTTATAGGTTACTTCGGTCACGCGATTCATGGGAATGGCGAGGGTCATACTGCAAAACAGCTGCATTTCCTGGCTGACTATCCGGCAATTGTATTGCTTGGCGATGGCCATGATCTCGCCGATGCCGGTATAGTCGAATTGGACCAGGAATTCTTTTTCGATCTGTTTTTGGGCCAACGGGGTGATCTGAAGCGCGAGGGCTGCGGCGGATTTGTAGGCATTGATGAGGCCGGGAACGCCCAGGAGGGTGCCGCCGAAATAGCGGACCACGATCACCAGCGTATTCACCAGCCCCTTGCTGTCGATCTGTCCAAGGATGGGCCGGCCGGCGGTGCCCGAGGGCTCGCCGTCATCGCTGACGCGGAAGGTCTGGCCGTCGATGCCGAGGCGATAGGCGAAACAATGGTGGGTGGCTTTGGGATGCAGCTTTTTGATGTCGTTGAGGCTTTGCTTGAACTCATCGGTAGATACTACCGGCGAGGCAAAAGCGATGAACTTGCTGCCGCGGTCTTTGAATTCTGCCGAGCCCGTTCTTTCGATAGTATAGTAGAAGTCCTGGTCAATCATGATCATAATAGCGAATAGTATCAGCGAATAGGCTTTCATGGGATCTGAGGCGGGCATTCTTTAGCTGCGGCGCCGGCAGGCCGGCGGGAATCTCCAGCTCACCGTTGGTGATGACCCTGGCCTCATCCCAGTAATCTTCGTCGACGAAGGACTGGAGGAGGCGGGCGCCGCCTTCTACCAGGACACTGTCGATCTTGAGATGATGGAGGGCGAGCACGATCTGGTGGATGAGGCTGCTATCGGTGGACAGCTGGTAATATTGAAGCGGGCCCTCGTCCCTGTGGGATATATTGTTGAAGACGATCGTCTTTACTTCTTTGTCGAAGAGCCGGAGGTTTTTTGGCAGCCTGAGCTCTTTGTCGACGACGAGACGGATGGGGTCGGGCCCTGTCCAGAGGCGGGCGGTCAGGGCGGGGTCGTCGGCGAGGGCGGTGGTGGTGCCAACGAGGATGGAGGCTTCTTCCGACCGCCATTTATGAACGAGGTGGTTGGTATACTCATTGGTGATGAAGGTACGGGGGCCGGGACCGGCGATCATGCCGTTGGCGGACTGGGCCCATTTTAAGACGATATAGGGGCGATGCCGGGTATGGAAGGTGAAGAAGCGCTTGTTGAGGGCGACACAGTCGGATTCCAGGACACCCAGGGTCACTTCTACCCCTGCCGCCTGCAGCTTTTCGATGCCCTTGCCGTTGACCTGCGGAAAGGGATCGCGGCAGCCGATGACGACCCGGGGGATGCCCATGGCCAGTATAAGGTCGGCGCAGGGGGGCGTCTTGCCGTGGTGGGCGCAGGGTTCGAGGGAGACGTAGATCGTGGCCCTTGGGATCAGGGGCTTGTCTGCTTCCCGGACGGAGGTGATGCAATTGACTTCTGCATGGGCTTTGCCGAATTGCTGGTGATAGCCTTCGCCGATGATGCGGTCCTCATAGACGAGCACTGCGCCGACCATAGGGTTGGGCGCAACATGGCCTGCGCCAAGGCGGGCCAGGTCGAGACAGCGGTGCATGTATGATTCGGGGGAAGTCAATCAGGGCGCAAATTTAACGAGATTGGGGCTATTTTTACGGATGGATTGGTCACAAGCACAAAAAGAGCTGGTTAGCCAGCTGGCTGGACGCTATGGGGGGAGAGAGGCAGCGGTAATCGCCGACTGGGTGATGGAAAGGCTTACGGGCCAGAAGAAGCTGGACCGGCTGGTCCGGAAGACGGAGCTGCTTGCACCCGGGTCGCTGGTTGAGCTTGAACGGTACCGGGAGGAATTGCTGTCCGGCCGGCCGGTGCAATATGTGCTGGGAGAGAGCTGGTTCGGGGGGATGAAGTTCTTCGTGGACGAGCGGGTGCTGATCCCGAGACCGGAGACGGAAGAGCTGGTGGAATGGGTGGCTGAGGAGGT
>JAMFRX010000300.1 GCA_026224995.1 Puia dinghuensis | reverse complement strand
TTGCAGATCGCTACGACGGTGAAGCTGGCGCGGGCGTTGTGGATCATCCCGGTGTCGTTGCTGGCGGCTTTTTTCTTCCGGGGGGACGCACATGGACCGGCTGGCAATGATGCCAAGGGCGGTCCGGCAGGCAACAGGCGCGAGGCCAGGATCAAGATCCCATACTTTATTGGCCTATTCGTGCTGGCCATTCTTCTGAACACCTGGCTACCGATGCCGGCATTGAGTCATGTGCTCGTCGGGGCGGCGCATGCTGGGTTGACGCTGACGCTTTTTCTTATTGGGAGTGGGTTGTCGAGGCAGGTGCTGAGGGATACGGGGGTGAAACCGTTGGTGCAGGGAGTGGTGGTGTGGATGTTGATTGCCGGGGGGGCTTTGTGGGGGGTGATGGCGCTGGTTAAATGAATAAAAAAAAACCGGCTCAGCGAGCCGGTTTTTTTATCTAGTAACGATAATGTTCGGGTTTGAACGGCCCGGCCTTGGGGATGCCAAGGTATTCAGCCTGTGCGTCGGAGAGCTCGTCCAGCACTACGCCGATCTTGGCGAGGTGGAGGCGGGCTACTTTTTCGTCCAGGTGCTTAGGAAGGACATAGACCTTGTTCTCGTATTTGCCATGGTTGGTCCACAGCTCGATCTGGGCAAGGGTCTGGTTGGAGAAAGAGTTGCTCATCACGAAAGAGGGGTGACCGGTAGCGCAACCGAGGTTGACCAGGCGACCTTCTGCCAGGACGATGACGTCTTTGCCATCGATGTTGTAGATGTCCACCTGAGGCTTGATGGTATCTTTCGTATGACCGTAGTTCTTGTTCAGCCAGGCCATGTCGATCTCGATGTCGAAGTGGCCGATGTTACAAACGATGGCCTTGTCCTTCATGGCGCGGAAGTGCTTTTCCGTGATGAGGTCGCGGCAGCCGGAAGCGGTGACGATGATGTCGGCTTCTTTTACGGCATCTACCATTTTCTTGACTTCGAATCCGTCCATGGCGGCCTGGAGGGCGCAGATGGGGTCGATCTCGGTGACGATGACGCGGCAGCCGGCACCTGCGAGGGAGGCGGCGGAGCCTTTGCCTACGTCGCCATAGCTACCTACGACGGCTACTTTTCCGGCCATCATGACATCGGTAGCGCGGCGGATGGCATCCACCAGGGATTCCTTACAGCCGTACTTGTTGTCGAATTTGGATTTGGTAACGGAGTCGTTGACGTTGATAGCAGGCATGGGGAGGGTTCCCTTTTCCATCCTTTCGTACAGGCGGTGAACACCGGTGGTGGTCTCTTCGCTGAGGCCTTTAACGTGCTGAACGAGCTCGGGATATTTGTCAAGAACGATATTGGTGAGGTCACCGCCGTCGTCGAGGATCATGTTAAGGGGCTTGTCGGTGCTGCCGAAGAACAGGGTCTGCTCTATACACCAGTCCGCATCTTCCAATGTCTGGCCTTTCCAGGCGAAAACGCCGATACCGGCGGCGGCGATGGCGGCTGCGGCCTGGTCCTGGGTGGAGAAGATGTTACAGGAGCTCCAGCGTACTTCGGCGCCCAGCTCAATGAGGGTTTCGATGAGCACGGCGGTCTGGATGGTCATGTGCAGGCAACCGGCGACGCGGGCCCCTTTCAGGGGTTTCTGCTTGCCATATTCGGCACGGATGGCCATCAGGCCCGGCATTTCGGCTTCTGCGAGACGGATCTCTTTACGGCCCCACTCTGCCAGGCTCATATCTTTCACCTTATAAGGTAACTTCAGGTCGATGCTCTGAGTTTTCGTTGACATGGAATGTAATTTGTTTTTGTAAAGGTAAAATAGTAGAACAAAAATACAGAGATTGTGTATAAATTTGGGAAGAAAGGCTATTTTTTAACAGTTTTATAGAACAAAATGCAGAATATCCATGGAAAAAGACATACAAAAAGAAAAAGCGGCTGACGTGCCCGTGGAGCTGGATGAGAAGGACAGGGCGATCTTGCGGCTGTTGCAGGCCAATGGCAAGATCACGGTTCGGGAGATAGCGGCCCAGGTTCACCTGAGCACCACACCGGTACATGAGCGGATCCGCCGGCTGGAGGATACGGGGGTGATCCGGCAGTATGCCGCCATTTTGGATCATACCAAGGTAAAAAAAGGGCTGCTGGCGATCTGCTATGTCTCGCTGAAGGAGCATAACAAGCGGTCGGGGGCGAAGTTCATCAAGACGATCCATGAGCTGCCCGAGATCATCGAGTGTTATATCATTTCGGGGGAGTTCGACTTCCAGCTGAAGGTGGCCGTAGAGAATATGGATGCGTACTATCATTTTCACGTCAACAAGCTGGGGCAGGTGGAGAATATCGGGCATGTTCAGAGCACTTTCGTCATGGGAGTGGTCAAGCAAACCCACCGGCTGATCGACTAGGCACGATCTTTTCGTAACTTTATAGTAAACTGAACAGCATGGAAACATATGATACGGTAACGGAAGCCGTCAAGGGACTGAAACTGCGGGGGTTCAATATCGATTTCAACCTGGAGCCGGATCGGGTATATTGTCCGCAGGCGGATATTGCGCTTAAGCCGGCGGAATTCGAGATCACGGAATTCTATCGATTCGAAGGGGAGAGCGATCCTGCCGACGAGGCGGTGGTATATGCAATAGAGGGGAGGGGCCATAAGGGGTTGCTGGTCACTGGTTTTGGCATCTCGGCCGAAGGGATGGCGGAAGAAATGGTAGAAAAGCTCAGCGTAAGGCCGCAGGCCCGGACCTGAGCAGGGTTGTGATGACCTCCTATTGAATATTTTTAAGGTACGTCATCAGGGCCGGGAAAGGCCGGGTCGTAACATGTACCGGATCACACTGGTGGGTAAAATAGCCGTCGTAATCTACTCCCTGAGCAATAGAATAACCAAACTCTGCAAGCTTCAAGGCACTGAGCGTCTGCCCCTGCAATACCTTGCTTTTTAAGCCATTTACCAGATTTAGTGGCTGTAGTGCCGCCGTATCCGCGGGCGCGGAAATGTTCACCGAGATGTTCCCTGTCGTCCATGTCGTCGTATACAACGTAGGCTTTTGTGTAAAGTTCACAGAAAAAGCATTGTTCTGCGTAGCGGTCAGGGTATAGATGGGCATCGCCGGCCATGGTAATACGGTGGCGACCGT
>JAMFRX010000299.1 GCA_026224995.1 Puia dinghuensis | reverse complement strand
CCTCATTTACTTCGAAGCTGATGCTATTCTCATAATAGAAGAGTGAAAAAGATCGCTCGCCGACGATCATCATCGATACCTTATATATTCCATCGTTCAGGAGGTTGCCCGGTATGCGGCATACTCCTTTGTGTACACCCTTGTCCAGGTGCCTGGCATAAGTGCCAACATTGAAGACGCATTCGTCGGTTATCGTATTTAGGACAAGGCTTAGATTGATCTCCTTATCCGTAACGAAATTCCAGAATTCGAATTCGATGTCTATAGGGGTCTCTATCGTTATCGGGTCCAGGCGATCGGCCAGCACGGGGCAGACCGCGAAACGCTTGACGCGGACGAACTCGTTGCCGGGCGCCGTAGCCGGGTCATCGAAAGACTGTTCCATACCCGTTCTCGCGCCTTCGCCCAGGTATTGGTTGACGATATTCTCTGTAGGACCGATGGCCCGGACCTTCCCCTGGCTGAGGTAAACGGCCTCTTTACAGAGATTCTTGACGGCTACCATGTTATGGCTGACGAATAAGACCGTGCGCCCCGATTTTTCGCTTACATCCTGTATCTTGCCCAGACACTTCTTTTGGAATTCGCTGTCACCTACCGCCAGCACCTCGTCTACGATCAGGATATCCGGCTCAAGATGCGCCGCCACGGCGAAAGCCAATCGTACATACATCCCGCTGCTATAGCGCTTAACCGGGGTATCTATATACCTTTCTACTCCGGCGAAATCCACGATCTCATCAAATTTTTTCTTCACCTCGGCCTTGGTCATCCCCAGGATGGCGCCATTCAGGAAGATATTCTCGCGGCCGCTGAGCTCCGGGTGGAATCCGGTGCCTACTTCCAGCAGGGATGCAATGCGGCCTTTGACTTTCACTTGCCCCAGCGTCGGCTGGGTGACCTTGGAGAGGATCTTTAGCAAGGTGGACTTGCCTGCCCCGTTTCGGCCGATAATGCCGAGAACCTCGCCCTGCCTGACGTCGAAATTTATATCCTGCAAAGCCCAGACATAATCGCTTTCTGCCTTGCGGGTGCGGTCATTTTCTTCCCCGATCTTGAGATAAGGATCTTCCTTGCCCCGGATACGGTACCACCACCTGTTGATATCGTGAGAAATAGATCCGGTGCCGATGTCTCCCAGACGGTATTGCTTGGATAAATCTTCGACTTTAATGGCTAATTCGCGCATTTTTTTGCTTGGTTCGGTTTAATAAGAGCCGCTATACAGTGTCCATGAACGTCTTTTCCACCCTATTGAACAAGACGATCCCGACAAATACGACCACGATCATAAAGATGACGGCATAAGCCATGGAATAAAGATCGAATGTTCCCTTGCCGAAGAGCGCATACCGGAAACATTCTACCACCGGTGTCAGAGGATTGATATCGATGAGCCATTTGTAGGGCTTGCCCCGTAAATAAGACAATGGATAGGCCACCGGTGTGGCATACATCGCCAGCTGGACGACAAAAGTAAGGAGCACGGCCAGGTCGCGGTATTTGGTAGTCAGGGAGGAAATAATGATGCCGGTTCCCAGTCCGATGCCCGCCATCAGGATGATGAGGAAGGGTATATACAGCCAATGTGCGTTAATGCTCATGGGATACCCGGTAAAATTAAACCAGACCATAAGTGTCAGCAACAGCAGGAATTGAATGCCAAAGCGGATGATATTGGAGAGAATGATGGATAGCGGCAATACCATCCTTGGAAAGTAGACCTTGCCGAAGATGGCGGCATTGGCGAGGAATACGGTCGAGGTGCTGGTAAGGCAGCTGGAGAAGTAGTTCCAGACCGTGATCCCGCTCATATAGAACAACATTTTGGGCTGAATGCCGTCGGTAGGGATATTGGCGATCTTGCCAAACACCAGCAGGAACATGATCGTTGTGAAGATGGGCTGGATCAGGTGCCATATGGGACCTAAAATGGTCTGTTTGTACTGGGCTACGAAGTCCCGCCGCACGAAAAGCCACATGAGGTCCCGGTAATGCCAGATCTGCCGGAGGTGCAGATCGAATAAATGGGACTTGGGGGAAAGCACCTCGGTCCATTTTTCACTGGGATCTTCCTGCCGGCGTTCGCCGATTGCAGGCATTTGGAAAGTTTTATCAAGGGACATAGGTAATTCTTCTGTTTAAGCCACACAGGGCAGACGATCAGCTCTTCTTTGCTGACTTTCTGAACAGCCGGGAAAAAAATCCTCTTTTATCTTTATCGTTCTCAAAGTAGCCGGACTCCAATCCATAGGAATAGCCGCCGTAATAGCCATAGCCATAACCACCGTAATAGCCGCCTTCAGCGACGACATCATTTAGCAGCAAGGCCATCTTGGGCAATTTACGTTGCATGTACAGGTCCTGTACCATCATCAGCTGCTTGCGGAAAGTATGCCGTTGCCGGACGATATACAGCGTGCAGTCCGCATAATGTCCAAGGTTCATGGCATCGCTCACCAGCCCAATGGGGGCGGTGTCCATGATCACCACATCGAAATACCTGCGCACTTCGTTCATCAGCTTGTCCAGCATCGGATCCAGCAGGATCTCCGCCGGATTGGGCGGGATGGGTCCGCAGGGGATCACATAAAGATTGTCTACCCCTTCTACCTTCACCAGCAGCTCGTCGAAGGAGGCCTTGCCGATAATGTAGTTGGTGATACCCATCTTGCGCTTGAGGTCCAGGCCCGACACGATCTTGGGCTTGCGGATATCGAACTCCATGATCACCGTCTTTTTCCCGGCGAGCGCCATGACCGCCGCCACGTTGGTGCTGACAAAAGACTTGCCCTCACCACTAAAGGAAGAGGTCACCATGATGACGGGTCGCTCCGTCTGCGCGATGACGTACTGTAAATTGGTGCGGATGATCCGGAACTGCTCCGAGATAAAGTGGCGGTTATTCTTGGTGACCACCAGGGTCTGGGCATTGCTGGAATGCCCGATCTCACCCAGGATCGGCGCCTGTGTATATTTTTCGATGTCGGCGCGGTTCCGCACTTTATCGCGCAACACTTCTATCAATGCGATAAACCCTATGGGGATCGCCAGCCCCAGCAGCAGGTACATGGTGTAGGTCTTCTTCTTATCCGGGATGATCGGTATCTCCGACCCCAAAGCGGGTTCGATGACCTTGGAATTCGAGATCGTGGATGCCGAAGAGATGGAAGTTTCCAGGCGTTTTTGCAATAAGAGTGAGTAAAGCCCTTCCAGGATCTTTTGCCGCCGGGAGATATCCAGCATTTGCATGCTTTTACCCGGCAGTGTCTTGATACGGCTTTCCAGGGTATTTTGTTGCTCCTCCAGGCTCTTACCTTGCAGAAGATACGCCTGCTTGACGTTCAGCAGAGCCTGGTAGATATTCGCCCGAAGCTTTTCAATTCCGGAATCCAGGGATACGATGATCGAGTTGCCAGGGCCAGTAGTCTTTATGTTGGCGTCCCTTTCCAGCTGTACCTTGTTGTACTCTGCGATCAACGGACCCAACACCGGCTCTTCGATGCCGAGGATCACCGGAACGGTATTGTATTTATTCTTGCCATTTTGTATATATTCCAATAGCCAGTCCATGACGTTGCCCTTAAGCTCCTGCGACGCCTTCTCTTTTGCGTCCACGCTTAGATTTTCGAGATAAGACTTTGACTGCTGATCGATATCATAAGCCTGGTTGTTGACCATGAAATCCTTGAGATTGCCCTGGACCCCGCCTAATTCGTCTTTCAGATTATTGAGCCGGTCATCGATAAAGCGCAGGGTGATATTGGCGATGCGGCTCTTGTCTTCCACGATCAGGCTATCGTAGACCGCCATCAGGTTATTGAGGATGTCCATGCCCAGGTGGGTATCCAGCCCCTCGTAGCTCAGGGACAGGATGGTCGTGGCATCGCTGGCCTGCGTTATCTTCAATTCGCCCTGCAGTTCTTCGGCCGCATCCAGCGACGGCTCCCAGGTGAGCAGGAAGATCCTCGGGAATGGACGAATGCCCGGCAAGCCATTCTTCGCCAGAACGCACACATTCTCGCCGACCCGGAACGTCTCGCCAAAAGACACCGGCGTCTTGCCCTCGTCCAGCAGGAACTGGTTGTCGTTGATAACCGTCGCCTTGAACCCGAAGCCAAAGGAAGAATCAGCCAATTTGGTTATGATGAGCTGTATCGGATTCTCCTTGTATTGCATGGTGGAGCGAATGCTCCCTTTTACGGAATAGGAACGCTGCAAGCCCAGGTTACGCACCACCCGTTCCAGCACAGGACTCGAACGCAGGATCTCTATCTCATTATTGAGATTCACTGAACCCTGATTCAGGAACAGCTCACTGAACTTGTTATCACCACCTCCACCTCCACCATTATCATTCTTTATCAGCAACGAGCTCTGAACATGATAAATGGGCACCGTATAGCGGATCTTCAAATACCCCATTACCAGAAAAATGCCGGCCGAGACCATGATCCAGGGTAGATAACGGAGATATTTGAAGATAAACTCCTTAGGGCCTAACTTTCCCGATTTCTCGGGGTTGGCGAACAGCACCGGCGTTGTCGTGACCTCATTGGTGTTCTCAGGCATAATGATGGTTTCGGCGATACGTTTAATTAATTGTTATGGAATATGCTGTACAGGATCGCCAGGGTAGAGATTATCGTCGCAGCAATAGTAATATTCCGCATGGTGACCTGGTCGTTGGCGACTATCTTCTTCTTAGTAGCCTCCACGATGACGACGTCATTCTGCTGCAGGTAGAAATAGGGCGAAGCCATGATCTCAGGCTTGGTAAGGTCAAGCCGGGCGAATTCCCTTTTGCCATTGTTCTGCCGGATGAACAGGACATTGTCCCGGCGACCATAGAAGGTGAGATCCCCTGCCAGGCCAAGGGCCTCGAAAAGGCTGACTTTTTCTCCCGGGATGTTAAAGACTCCCGGATGGTTGACCTCTCCAATCATCGTAAACCGGGAATTCAGGAAACGGATGGTGTAGTAGGGATTCTTCAGGTAATCTTTCAGCCTGGAAGTCAGGGTGTCCTTTAGCTGACCCACGGTCAGACCCACCACCCGCAAAAGACCCATGCCCTGGAATTGGACATAGCCGCTATCGTCGACCTGGTACCCAGCCGTAGCGGCAGAATTGGTTGCTCCCCCACCATTGGAGGTTGAGCCGCCGCCGGATTGCGCCTGATTGAAAATAGCCGTGGCGGAAGGATTATCGCTGAATACGACAATGCTCAGAAGGTCGCCCTTTTGAATGACCGGCACACCTATATTGATCTGGCTCAGACGGGCCGTATCGAATTTCCCCTGCATCAAAGTCACTTCCCGCGTATTGACGCAGGAACAGAACAGGCAGGCAGCCAGAACGAACGATGCAGATGACAATAGGAGTTTTCGCATAGACACATGTTTGTTCAAAAGGTTAAGCCTTTTTCCGCCGGTCCTCTCTGACCGCTATATTGCTCCGGTCGATCACGGCTACCAGGGAAAAGCCGATACTCTCGATGACCACCTGAACTTTGTTTTTAAGTACTTTAAGCACCGTTGCCTGCTTATCCATGAAAGCCCCGCGACGGATCGTGACCTTGCTATCCATTTCCAGGCTCAGGGGTACGACCACTACATCGTCATGATCATTCAGAAATTTCCGGATGATGGCGATATCCTTCTCCCGCACCATGGCCGGCTTGCCCAGCCAATATACAAAATTCACTACGCCGCTGGTCATTCTCACTGCCGGCAGCTCGGTCTCAGCCAGCCGGACAAAAACATAAGACTTGAACAAAGGCTCCTCCACCCACTTGACCCTGTCGCTCCACTTCTTTCGCACCCGGTTGAGCGGACAATACGCTTCCATGCCCTTCTCCGCGAGCAATCCATACACTTTTTTCTCCCACCGCGGCTTGGTGTAGACCGCATACCAGTTCATGTTAACCCCGGCCATAGCTTCGCCTCCTCAGTCCCAGGAAATCCCCGCAACCGATTGATTATCAACTAATAACAGAAAAGGGTATAAGCGAGCATTCTACGAATTACTCCTCATACCCTTCCAATACGATCACATATATCTGTAAGTTTCTCAACTTATTCTTCACAGGAATATAAAATTTTAAATCCTCAGTTGTTCCACAAACTCCTTCGCCTCGGGATTTATTGTATTATTTTAAACACAAATTACTATAAAAGAGCCGTTTAGGACTTTCGCTGCAAATATAAGAGATTTTAATGTTTCTTACCAATCGCCAATTTTCCACTTTTGGTGTTTTTGTGTTTCTTTGCCATTCGCGTAAGCCGAGAAACTTTATGATCCGATGAATTTTAACCAGCTGAAAAAGAACTTAAAGAAAGATACGGGCGATTATCCGGTCATCAAAGTCGCCATTTTATGTGATTTTGCTTCGCAGCTTCTGGTACAGGCCCTGGAAGGCTATGGGATAGAATTTGGGATCAAATACGAGATCTTCGAGGCTGACTACAACCAGATAGACCGACAGATCCTGGACCCGTCCGCTGAATTTTACTCTTTCCGGCCGCAATTTGCCATAATCCTCAGAAGCGCCGAAAAGCTTTTGAAAGATTTTTATAAGACGGACCTGGCAGAAAGAGCCGAATTTGCCAAAAACCAGGCCGCGCACGCCGGACTACTGTACAATACCATTTTGGACCGGCTCGATTGCAGCGTTCTCATAAATACCTATGCCGAAGCCGATGACGGGGTTTTCGGGAATTATGCGGCCAAGACAAGCTCTTCGTTCCTATATCAGGTGAGATCGCTGAACCTTCGGTTAATGGACCTCTCGCAGTCGGCCAAAAGGCTGTTCATAGCCGACTTCGGCGGCGCTATCAGCCGCCTGGGATCGAACAGCAGCTTCGATCCCAAGATGTATATCAATGCCGACATGGTATTCAGCCTGGATATCCTACCCCAGCTGGTGAAGCTTCTGCACGACGTCGTTCAGGCGATCAGCGGCAGATTTAAAAAATGCCTGATCCTCGATCTGGACAATACCACTTGGGGGGGTATTATAGGGGATGACGGTCTGGAAGGTATACAAATAGGAGATCTTGGTCTTGGAAAAGCCT
>JAMFRX010000298.1 GCA_026224995.1 Puia dinghuensis | reverse complement strand
CTCGCGCAGGGGGGTGATGAACGTCTGGGGTGGGGTAAAGTTGGTCCGGACGTTAAGGCCCGCTTCCATGACCTGCCGGACGGCATCTTTATAGGTCGCGGCCACATGGTGCTTGGAGAAGAGGTATTCCACAGCATCGCTGTCGGAGACGACATAGCCGTCGAAGCCGAATTTCTCCCGCAGCAGCTCCGTAAGAAAATAATAGCTCCCGGTGATAGGCGTCCCATCCCAGTCGTTGTAGCTGCTCATAACGCCCATTGGGTGCGCTTCCTGTATCACCCGGCGGAAGGCATAGAGGTAAAGTTCGTACAGCTCTCTTGGGGCCACATGGGGATCGGTGCGTACGCTTCCGTCCCGGCCACCTTTGGGGACGCTATAGACGGCAAAATGTTTGAGGGTGGAGGCCACGCCCTGGCCCTGGATGCCCAGGGTCATCTGTTTGCCCAGCTCCGCTACGATAAACGGGTCTTCGCCATAGCATTCGAGGGTCCGGCCCCAGCGGGGGTCACGGGCCAGGTCCAGGATGGGGGCATAGACGTTGGTATAGCCGAGGGCTTTGGCTTCGCGGCCGACGATCTCGCCGGCCAGATGGACCAGGTTCTTATCCCAGGTGCTGCCGATGGCTATAGGCGCCGGCAGGGAAGTAGCGCGATCATGGTTGAGGCCATGGATGCCTTCGTTGGTGAAATCCACAGGAATGCCGAGGCGGGTTTGTTCCACGAACCAATGCTGGACGGTGTTGATGGCTTCTGCATGGCGGCTAAAGGGATAGGAAAGGGGCGTATTGGCAGAAGGGGTGTTGGTCACCCCGTTCAGATGTTCGTCGATATTGGCGATGCCGTCCTTCCAGACCTCGTTCTTCCAGCCGGGCGTGGGCAGCTCATCTTTCAGGACGCGGCCGAAGCCATATAAGGTCGCCGTCTGGCAGGTCTTTTCTTCCAGCGTCATCTGGCTCAGGAGGTCGGCGATGCGCAGGTCGACGGGCTGAGCAGGGTCTTCGAAGATATCCTTGACACCGTTCTTATTAAAATCTATCCAGCCGTCATGATAAATAGATCTGTACTGGGCGGAAGCAATGTGGATGGTCAGGCAGCAGGCGGCCGACAGGATAAAGATGCGCATGCATAAATGTACGCATTACCATGCTTCATCTTTCTGGAAGGCGAGGATTAAAATTATGCCGCTGATCAAACCGGAGAAGCCGATGAACTGCTGGCTTTCGATGTGGAGTACGCTGTACATGAACAGCACCTGGCAGAAGATAAGACAGAGGGAGAAGGCGATGATCACGATCCTGCGCATCGCGCGTTTGGCAGATCCCTTGAATAGGCCAAGGATGGAGATGAGGGAGAAAAAGAGCCCCACAAGCGTTGTCATAGTTTTAGTGTTTTTTCATGGATAGGATTGAATTTCGGGCCGACTATCTCAAGATACGATCGGCACAGCCCTCTTGCAATAGGTAATTTGCGCCGCGGGATACGGTATTTTCCCGGGCATAAGCGAAAACTACTATATGTCCTCAAAAGGGCGGCAGGAACTTGTCAGGCGTTACCCCTAGAGCCCCGGCCAGGATGAAGATCGTTGTTATCCGGATATCGATCTCGCCGGCTTCCATAGTGGCGATGTCCCGGGGTTCGAGCCCGGTAAGGGCGGCTAATTCAGGGATAGTGAGCTGACGGGTTTCGCGTAAATGAGTCAGTTGCCGGCCAAGTTTTAGCAAAGCATCTTCCTGTCTGTCCATAAATGATCAGTTCGTGGTAATAAAAATGGGCTGGTCCGGGAGGAACTGCTAAGATGGGACACGAAGGCTTGAAAAGGAGGTTGTACCTACCTATACGCAGGCAGGCTAAATATAACCATTGGCAGGCAGGAAAGCCATTAAAAACGACAGAAGCGAAACACTTTAGTGGAGCGGAGGCTCACTCCAGTTCATAATCAAGCAGGGAAGCAGGTTGAGCTTCCAATGCAAGCGCCAGTTGCAGGAGAGTGGTGAAAGTGATGTTGATCATCCCTTTTTCGATCTTGGCGATCTTACTGTTATCGATGCTGCAAGCATACGACATCTCGCGGAGGCTGAGCCCTTTCTCCTTCCGGAGCTTTCTCAGGTTCTCGCCGAATCTTTTTAAAACCTTTTTATCAGCTGGTGTGATCATTCTATTTTCTTGAGGTGAATGCCTAAGGTGGAAGATTTTTTCAAAAAGATTGAGGTCTAATAGGGCCGCAAATAAAATTTAATAATTCGTTCATGGCACAGGATTTGTTAAACAGCGTTCATCCCTCCCTGAAATAGTCGTCACGTGCTACCTACCAAACCTCGATTTTTTAAAAATCTTGAAAGCTTTGTTATGCCTATGAGACAGGAGCACATTTCCATTGTATTGGCCGATGAACATCCACTCTACCGTGAGGCGCTGGCAGTATCGCTGAGGCAATCTTCGCAGATCCGCGTCATCGGTCAAGCCGGTACCGGTCCACAGGCAGAAGAGCTATTCCGCGACTTACGACCGGACATTCTCGTTATCGATGTTACCATGCATACCAGCAGAGGGTTCGAAACCTCAAACAGCATTTTGCGCTGGGACCCCGGGGCTCGTATCATCTGGCTCTCTACCTTTCTCCGGGAAAGCTATTGCAAGCGGGCCCATGAAAGCGGTATCAAAGGCTACTTAGCCAAGTCCATGCCTTTTGCGCAAATGCTGGAAGCGATCTGGGCCGTCTATGATGGACAGAGCTATCTGAGCCGTCAATAGCAGATCGAAAATACTAAATTAATTAGTAATAAAAAATCTTTTTTACTCACCGGATCTGCGGGAAGGCCATTCCCGTTATCTTACGGTATAGGTCAACCGCATAAAGGTCGGTCATACCCGCGATGAAATCTACGACGGACTGGGTATCCTGGTAAAGACTATCGGGGGAGCCTGTGATGATGAATTGCCGGGAGATGAGCTGCAGCAGCTTTTCGGATTTGACCGAGCGTGGATTCAGGACGGCGCCGAAGAATTCCTTCAGCATGCCGCCGATGACATTGTAGCCGGCGATCTCTATCTCCACTACGGAACGGTGATTGTAGATATGCTGAATGGAGAAGGAGTCTATGGTTTTCAGGAGGGCCAGCTCCCGCGCGGGAAGGCAATCTATCAGGGATTTGCCGAGGCTGCCCTCCAGCAATTGGGTTTCCCTTTCCATAAAGATATCGCGGACGCGAAAGATCAGCAGGTTGATCAATTTGGCGCGGAGGAACTGTACTTTCTGGTTATCGTCATTGATCCCGTAAAAGACCTTCTCCACGCGGTCGCGGGCGTCATAGCCCGTTTCGTCGTCGAAAAAAGAAAGGAAGAGCTCCCGGATGGTATCGATGGAGATGATATTCAGCCGATGGGCGTCTTCGAAGTCGACTATGCGATAGCAGATATCGTCGGCCGCCTCTACGAGAAATACAAAGGGATGGCGGGCGAAGACATCCTTCGTCTCATCGGGTTGCGGCACGCCCAGGGCGGTGGCGATCTGCCGGAAGGTGGCGATCTCGGAATCGAAGAAACCGGATTTCTTGGTCGCGAGCTGCCGTTTGTCGAAGCCGTTGAGGGAGTCGCAGGGATATTTCACGATGGAAGCCAGGGTGGCGTAGGTCAGGCGAAAGCCCCCCAGGTTGCGTTCGTTGAAGTTATGCGTCAGGGTGCGGAAGGCGTTGGCATTGCCTTCGAAGAACAGCAGATCGCGTTGCTGGTTGGGGCTGAGTCCGTCTTGAAAACGGGCCCTCCCCTCCCCTTGCAGCTCCCGGAAGAAATTGCGAATGGCGTCTTCGCCCGAATGGCCAAAGGGTGGGTTGCCTATATCATGCGCCAGGCAGGCCGCGGCGATCACGGAAGGTAGCTCGTATTTGTAAAATTCACGGAATTCGTCGCCGTAATGCCCGTGTTTCTCGCCCAGGGCGTCGCCGACGGCCTTACCGAGGGAGCGGCCTACGGAAGCTACTTCCAGGCTATGGGTGAGACGATTGTGGACGAATACCGGACCGGGCAGCGGGAAGACCTGGGTCTTGTTCTGTAGCCGGCGAAAAGCCGAGGAGAAGATGATGCGATCGTAGTCTCTTAAAAAGGAGGTCCGTAGCTGCGGGTCGGCAACACGGGCTCCGCCCGCCGGGACGGCGTCGGGGGAAGAAGGGACGGAAGAACCTGTTCGAAGCGGAGAATACAGATGTTGCCAGTTCATTTTTTTACCGGTTTATAGCGTACGGTGTTCGAGAGGGTCCCGATGCCGTCGATGGAGATATCCACTTTGTCCCCTTCCGCGAGGGTAAAATCGTTGCCGGGGACGAGGCATGTCCCCGTCATCAGAAAACAGCCGTGGATGAAATCCATATCCCGATAGAGCCAGGCTGCGAGCTCGGGCAGCTTCCGCTTGATCTGGCTGATGGCTACCTCGCCGGTGTAAACGCTTTTGCCACCGCGGACGATGATCATCCGGATCATCGTTCCGGGGGAAAGAGGCGAAGCGGGTATATAGAGACAAGGGCCCAGGGCGGCGCTGCGCTGGTAGACCTTTGCCTGAGGCAGGTACAAAGGGTTCTCGCCTTCTATGCTACGCGAGCTCATGTCATTTCCGATGGTATAGGCCTGGATCTCCCCCTGCGTATTGATGAACAGGGTAAGCTCGGGTTCGGGGACGTTCCAGGAAGAATCGCGGCGGATGTATACGTCTTCGTCATGGGCGGCTACGCGGTGCGGCTGGGCCTTGAAGAACAGCTCGGGCCGCTCGGCCTCATATACTTTATCGTAGAAGGTGGCGCCCCCGGAAGCCGCCGATTCTTCCATTCGGGCGTCCCGGCTCCGAAGATAGGTGACGCCGGCAGCCCATACTTCCTGCAAACCGATGGGAGGCAGCAATTCCTGACCTATCCAGGCGGTGGCTTGTTCGCCGGAGATGGCTTCGGCGGCGCCGACCAACGTCTGCAACCAGGCATACAGCCCTTCCCTGTTGACCAGCCGATCCCAGGGCTGGTCAACCCTGTAGTATTTTTTATCGGCTTCCAATACGATTCCTTTGCGTGTGTTGTACAGTTTCATG
>JAMFRX010000297.1 GCA_026224995.1 Puia dinghuensis | reverse complement strand
AGGACGAGGGAAAGGCATTGGCGCTCGATGCCGCGGGAAACCTATACATCGTCGGTTCAAGCGGCAGCAACGGCGTCACCCTGTCCTATAGTCCTACCGGAACACAGCAGTGGATAGACAAGGACACCCTGTCCAATAACAATACCTGTATCGCGATCGATCCCTATGGTAACATCGATGTCGCAGGCTATTATGAACCTTCGGTGAATAACTATTATGTAACCGCCAGACAATACACGCCGGCCGGCTCGATCCCCTGGACGGAATTCTATTTCACCCAGGCCGCTTCGGATTTTGTCTCCATGGCTGTCGACTTCCAGGGAAGCATTTACCTGGCAGCCGCCGCAGGCGTGATCACCAATTCGTATACTTCAACTCAAAATTACGTCACAGTGAAATTCGGGTCGAATGGAAGCCGCCTTTGGACAGCCACCTACAACGGTCCTACCAACGGGGACGACGACCCCTCCGCTATCGCCATCCTCAACCCCATCAGCCACTTCATCGGCTTTTCGGCGACTATCTATGTCACGGGCTGGGCAGACTACGGGGCCAATTTTACCACCATAAAATATACCCAGCCACAGATGACTATTTCGCCGCTCGCGGCCGATTCGGCCACAGCACAGGACGCAGCACAGAAGCTCGCCACACCCCTTACCGCTGCTCTCGCCAATTATCCCAACCCCTTCCGCGGCAATACCACCATCGCCTATACCCTGCCCCATGACAGTCACGTCTCCCTGCAGGTATACGACCTGTTGGGAAGGCCCGTCGCCATCCTCGCAAACGACTACGAAAGCGCCGGCCCACACAGCCTGCCCTTCAACGCAGGCCATCTGGCCGCCGGTATCTATCAATACCGGATCATAGCCGAAGCCCCGGAAGGGTCATTCAGCGCAACAAAACAATTGGTGATTGAATAATAGCTTAAGCGCTATTCCTCGCCGCATTGATGATCCCAAAAGAGCTCCGCATAATAAGCTTCTCATAGACCTCCTTCATCGGCTTATTATCCCCGCTCTTCTCAATAGCCTGGAATTTCGTCAACGCATATTGCTGAATCGTGCTCAACGGCAGCACTATCCGCTCCCGCATCTGGATGGACAGCTGCTCCACCGGATAATCCGCCATCAGCTCATTCTTGCCCGATAGCTTGAAGATATACTTCTGCGTCAGCTCAAACTCATCGTAGATCAACCTCCAGATCTCCCCATACACCGGATGCGTCGAGAAATGCTCCGTCAACGGAAAGAAACATTTCTTCATCGCCATCTCGCAGTTGTCCAGCAAGGTCTTGAAGAAAGGAGAGTTCTGGTAGAGCTGCTTGACTGCCGCCCACTTCCCCTGCTTCTCCAACGCCTGCAACGCCTTCCCCACCCCATAGTAGCCGGTGACATTCTGCTTCAGCTGGCTCCATGAACCCACAAAAGGGATGGCCCGCAGGTCTTTTAGCTCCAGCCGCCCCGAGCTCTTCCGCTTGGAAGGCCGGCTGGCGATATTGGTCTCGTTGTAGAAGCGCAACGGACTGACCTCATTCAAATATTGTAAAAAATAGGGATGTTCCTTCAAGGTAATATACGCCTTATAGCTCTCCCCGGCCAGAGCCTGCAGCAACGCTTCCTCATCGGCCTGCAGCGTCACCTCTTTCGGCGAGAAGAGGTCATTGGAAATACCGGCATGGATCAGCTGCTCGATGTTGAACTGCGCCGTATCGATCGTCCCGAAATTCGAGCTCACCGTCTGCCCCTGTATCGTCAGCTGTATCTGCTTGTTTGCGATGTTCTTACCCATCGACGCATAAAACCTGTGCGTCTTCCCCCCACCCCGGGCCGGGGGTCCACCCCGCCCATCAAAGAAGACCACGTCGATGCCAAACTCCTTGCTTGTGCTGGTCAGCTCTTCCTTGGCCTTGTAGATCGCCCAGTTCGCCATCAGGTAGCCGCCATCCTTGGTCCCATCCGAGAACCCCAGCATGATCGTCTGGGTCCTGCCCCGCTGCTTCAGATGCTGACTATAATCTTTATGCTCGTATAATTCCTTCATCACCGCAGCCGCTCCATGCAGATCTTCCACCGTCTCGAACAATGGCACGATATCTACGGCAAGGTCCTTCTTCGTCCAGCCGCCCAGCAGGAAGAGCCCCATCACCTCCAGCACATTTACCACGCTGCTGCACTGACTGATGATATACCTGCTGCAGCCCTCTTCCCCATTCATCTGCTGGATGACCCGCACGGCGGCAATGCTCTGCAACGTATCTTTAACCAGCGGATCAGCATACTTTTCGGGGTCCGCCTTCCCATTCAGCTGCGTCAGCAACGCTATCTTCCCTTCGTCCGATAGCGAAGCATAGTCGGCAGGCAGCAACCCTTCCGTCGAAGCGATGGCCGACAATACATTCCCATGCACCGTGCTCTCCTGCCGGATATCCAGCGTGGCAAAATGCAGCCCGAAGATCATCACCTTCCCGATCAGGTTGTCCACCATCGCCAGAAAAAGACTGTTGTGCTGGTAGATGATGATCTCCCTTATCTGCGTGAGGACATCTAGTATCTCGTCCCTGGAAAGATCCGTCCGCTGGTCGGGAATAAAAATATTGTTGTACAGCTTCACTTCCAGGTCGGCTATCAGCACGTCCACCCCCTTGAACGTAAGCCGGCGCTTCAGCCGCCGTACATCCAGGTAGTAACACTTGATGATCGCTCCGCGCAACGCTTCGGCTACCCGCAACGTCGTCTCCGCCCGCACAAAGGGATTGCCATCCCTGTCGCCACCCGGCCAGAACCCCATTTTTATCACGGCATTCTTCTTATCCAACGCATCCGGGAACTGGTCCTTCAACGCGCTGATGATCCGCCCGCTGGCATGATAGAATACATTCTCCAGGTACCAGATCAGGCTGACCGCTTCATCATAAGGCGTCGGCTTCTGCTTCTTCAAAAAGGGTGTCTTACCCAGCTGCTGTAAATATAAATTGATGTCCGCCGCATTGGTCTCGATCACCGCCCGGCTCAGATCGTTGATGATGCCCAGCACCGGGCCCGGATAGAATTGCGTAGGATGCGCCGTCAGCACCATCCGGACACTGTAATCCTTCAGCTTCGCCGTCAGCTCCTCCTCCTTATTCGTCTGGATGACTTCCGAGATCAAATGCTTCAGCGTCCCGGCCCCGCTCATATCGTTGACATACTTGAAAGCCGCATCCTCCAGCGCATCGAACAGCACGATCTGCCGCTCCACATACTGCACGAACCGGAATAACACATCCGCCTTCTCCCGCTCATTGGCCACAGCCGTCTGCTTGCGGAAGAACTCTTCCAGGATCTGCTCGGGACTCTGCTTCTTCTTATACCCCTCCTCGCACACCGTCAGCAACAGGGACAAAAGGATACCCGTTTTCTCGATCCGATGAAAAGGCAGGGAAGTAAATAAGCTATTGTATAATTGGAACTTAATGCCCACCAGGTTCTTAAATTGCTGCAACCCCTGGGATGGTTGATAATTCATAAGAGTTTATTTTCGCTGGAGCCGCCTGCGGCGGCTTTGGTTTTAATACTATTCAACAATTACACCTAAATCGCAGTAAACATCTAAAACAACAGTGAAATTACTTTATTTCAGCTAGGAAATAGGCATTTTTTTGTTTTTACATTCATTTCTACTACCTTAGCGGTGTGATCAGCAATCACCATAAGGCCCTCTCCTCTCCAGTTGTAATAGCTGAAATTACGACTATTATCTCCATTACAACCCGTTAAGGGTTGTCACATTCCATATTACCCCCGGGGCTTTTCAAAGCTGCTTTCAGGAAAAGAGATTCCTCAGGAAAAAGATTCCCAACAAATTATTACAACAAATAAAGTATAGTATGCAGGTGTTAAAGTTCGGCGGTTCCTCGGTAGCGAACGCGGAAAATATCAATAAGGTCATAGGCATAGTAAAAGAGGCATTAAAAAAAGACAGGACCATCCTCATCGTCTCCGCCCTGGGCGGCATCACGGATATGCTCATCCAGGCCGGCGCCTCCGCCGCGGCAGGTGACGAATCCTACAAGGAAAAGCTCCAGGAAATGGAACGCCGTCATCTCGAAACCGCCAAAGCCCTGCTGCCGCTCACGGGTCAAAGCCAGGCACTCAGCGCCATAAAAACGCGCTGCAATGAGATCGAAGACATCTGCAGCGGCGTCTTCCTCCTCGGCGAGCTCTCACCCCGTACCCAGGACAAGATCGTCAGCTACGGCGAGCTCCTGTCCTCCCTCCTGATCGCCGCCCGCTTCGATACCCTCGGCATAGCGCACCAATGGAAGGATTCGCGCGAGCTCATCCGCACCGACTCCCAGTTCGGCCACGCCTCGGTGGATTTCCAAACCACCAATGCCCGGATACAACAATACGTCGACGGCTCCGCCGCCACCCTCTTCATTCTCCCAGGCTTCATCGCTTCCGACGCCAAAGAGGTCACCACCACCCTGGGCCGTGGGGGCTCCGACTATACCGCCGCCATCCTCGCCGCAGCCATCGACGCCACCGTCCTGGAGATCTGGACCGACGTCTCCGGCATGATGACCGCAGACCCCCGCCTCGTATCAAATCCCAGGCTGATCCCATATATTTCCTACCAGGAAGCCATGGAGCTCTCCCACTTCGGCGCGAAAGTCATCTATCCCCCCACCATCCAGCCGGTGATGCGCAAAGGCATCCCCGTCCGGATCAAGAATACGTTCGCACCGGCCGACGCCGGCACCGTCATAGAGTTCGACACCGTACAGAACGGCAGCAGCATCAGGGGCATCTCCAGCATCCCCAAGATAGCCCTCCTCAGCCTGGAAGGCAGCGGCATGGTCGGCATCCCCGGCTTTTCCAAACGGCTCTTCGAAGCCCTCTCCAGCCACCAGATAAACGTCATCCTCATCACGCAGGGCTCATCGGAACACTCCATCTGCGTAGGCGTGGACGAAGCAAATGCCCTCGCCGCCAAGCACGCCGTGGACAACGCCTTCGGCCCCGAGATCGCTACCGGAACGGTAGAACCGCTGATCATCGAGACCGGCCTCTCCATCATCGCCCTGGTAGGCGACCACATGAAGAGCCATCCCGGCGTTAGCGGCAAGCTCTTCGGCGCCCTCGGCCGTAACGGCGTCAACGTAAGGGCCATCGCCCAGGGCTCCTCCGAACGCAATATCTCCGCCGTGATCGCCGCCGGCGATGTCCGCAAAGCCATCAACGTCCTCCACGAAGAATTCTTCGAAACCTCATATAAACAGCTCAACCTTTTCATCACCGGCACCGGCAACGTCGGCCGCCGCCTGCTGGACCAGCTGCTGCAGCAACAAGCCTACCTCCTCGAACACCTGCGCATCCAGCTCCGCGTGATCGGCATCGCCAACAGCCGGAAGATGGTCTTCGTCAACCAGGGCATCGACCTGCGCCACTGGCAGGAACAGCTGGAGAACGGTCAGCCCATGGACCTCGACGAATGGACCGCCGGCATCACCCTTCGCAACCTCCGCAATACCGTCT
>JAMFRX010000296.1 GCA_026224995.1 Puia dinghuensis | reverse complement strand
CCGCTGCCCCCCTTGATGCCGTAGATGGCGGTGGAGGACGCATCTTTCAGCAGGGTGATCGTCTCGATCTCGTTGACGTTGATCTGCGACAGCTGGTCGTAGGTATATTCGATATCGTCCACGAGGATAAGCGGCTGGTTGGCGGCTGGGTTCAGCGAGGATACCCCGCGGATATAGAAATCGGAGGCGTCGTGTCCCGGCTGGCCGCTACGCTGCACGGCCACGAAACCTGACACCTCACCCGCCAGCGCATTCTGCACACTGGAGGTCGGGACGTCCTGGATCTCCTTGGCATTAATAGAGCTTACAGCGCCGGTCTCGGTGGCCTTTTGCTTGGTGTTCCCGAAGCCGACCACGGTCACTTCGTCCATCCCCTTGGGACTGGCCCGCAGCATGACCTCCACCTTTTTCATCGGGTCCTTGATCTTGACCTCTTCCGTATTGAAGTTCACGAAGCTGATGATCAGGATATTCGAAGTTCCCCGGAGAGTAATATGGAATCCGCCGTTGGCGTCGGAGCTCACCGTATTGGCAGGCATACCCTTTTCCGAAATGGTAGCCCTGGAGAGCGGGCCGCCGGCTTCCCTGACGGAACCCGACACTACCGTCTTTTGTTGCGCCTGGGCGTCACGTGGCAGGAGCATCGCCGCCAGGACCAGTATAGTAAGATATCGTAAACATGTGTTCATATGTCCAAAAGTTAGTTGGTGATAGTCGTTGTTACCAGGTGGGGTTTTGGCGCATTTGCGGATTCTTTACTACTTCGCTATAGGGTATCGGGTACAGGTACATCCCGGGATCGTTAAAGTGGGTCGTGAGCACAGGCACACGGTTATACGTCAGCGGTTGATTGACCGGCTGCTGCAGATCCATGCCCACCAGCGGGGCGGTATTATAGGCCGCGGCGGCGATCTTCCAGCGGCGGATGTCCCAGTAGCGCTTTTCTTCGAAAGCCATTTCTATGCGGCGTTCATTTTGTATGGCGGCGCGCATGTCCGCCTGATCCATATTCATGGCAAGACCGTAATAGCCGTTGGCGCCGGAGAAGACGCCCGCGCGCTGGCGAAGCTGGAACAGGATAGTATACACGGCAGTGGAGGGGCCGGAAAATTCATTTGTCGCCTCGGCGAAGTCCAATAAGATTCCCGCGTACCGGAAATAGATAAAATCGTGGAAAGTATTGCCGAATTGCGTCGAGCCCGTTAACGATTCCCAGTTGCCCATGAATTTACGCATATAGTACCCGGTCTTTGTCTGGACCACGGAACCGCCGGGTTTATCCAGACCGCCGTCAAAGGTCTGGACGGCGCGGTTGAGCCAGAACGAAATGCCGTTACAGAATACGGTGGCGGTGAGCCGGGGATCGCGGTTGGCATAAGGGTTATTGGGGTCGTAGCCGGAAGCCGGGTCGGAGATCGCATAGCCCGAGTCCGTCGGGAAGGCATCCACGAGATTTTGCGTGGGCCCGGTATTACCCTGCGCGCCTGCCGAGCTGTAACCAGTGGGTGAATTCTGCTGTTCTACACTGGCATTGGTGCCAACCTGCATCCAGAAGATGGATTCGGTATTGGCGCCGATCGGCTGCGCCTGCGTAATGAAAACATCTTTGAAGTTGGGCATCAGGCTATAAACACCGGAGCTGATGACATCCTGCGCCGCCTGGGCCGCCAGCTGCCAGCGGTTCACATCGGAATTAGTGTAACCCGTTAGCGGATTCGATGCATCGATGTTGCCGCCATTGTAAAGTGGACTGGCCGCCAGCGTAAGCGCTTCAGCCTTTAGGGCCAGGGCGGCTCCTTTGGTGATACGGCCATAGCTGCTGCCCGTGATATCGGTTATGGCACGGAGGCTGTCCTTGATATTATCGCATTCACTGACGATGTAATTGATACAATCGGAGAAACTGTTGCGCGGCACCTGCGCGTTTTGGGTGATGGTGAAGACGGTATCACCTAGCAGCGGTACGCCGCCATACCGTTTGACGAGCTCAAAATATTCCCAGGCGCGGAGAAAACGGGCTTCGGAGCGATACGCCGCAATAGCAGGCCGGCCGCTGGGTAGCCTCTCGGCCAGGGGAACACGATAGATATCGCTGATGAAGACATTGCAATCCCGGATAGCGAAATAGTTATGGGTCCATTCGTCATCGCTATTGGGCGTAGCGGCGGAATAGGCGCCCGTCGCCATCTGCTGTACTGCGGAGACGGTTAGCTTATTGGAGATAGCGTCGTCCGAAGCGGCGTCCAGATAGTCGCCGCCTACGCGGTTGTGCCCGTTGGGCAGCGCTTCCAGGTAGCAGGTCGTAAGGAACGTAAGCGCCAGCACTCCCGCGGAGTCCTTGGTATCAAAGGCATCGTCCAGGGTGACCTGCTGGCCGAGCGGCACGGGCTCGTATTGCTTTTGGCAGGACGTAAGAGTCGCAGCCAGGATCGTCGCTAGTATAAGGAACCGAATTTTCATCAGCAATCAGTTTAATCGTTTGACCAATTAGAATTTAACATTGACACCCGCATTCAGCGCCCGCTGCAGCGGATAGCTGGGCAGCGAGACTTCCGGATCGATGCCGCGGAAAGCGGCCCAGGTCCATAGGTTCTGAGCATTTACAAATAGTTTGACACCGCCGAATTTGGCCCTTTGGACCCAGCGGTACGGTAGGGTATAGCTCAGGTTGATATTCTTGATCCGGAAGAAATCACCGTTCTGAACATAGTAGCTGCTGGCAAAAGTGTTGATGATCGACTGGCCGTTCTCCTGGTTGCCACCGGCAGTCAGCCTGGGCGCAGTGGCTTTGGAACTGTTCTCGGGGATCCAGCGCCCAAGAGCCGGCGTATAGGCCTGTGAGTAGGTATTTCCCGTCGAGAAGAAACCATAATTGTAATAGGCCTGATCGACATATTCCACCCGGTTGGCGACACCTTGCAATAGCGCGCTTATTTCGATGCCCTTATAGCTCACGCCGGCGGAAAGACCATAGATCACCAGCGGCCGGGCCTTGGCGATCGGGGCCAGGTCGAACTGGTCGATGACGCCGTCGCCATTCAGGTCTTTGTATTTGATATCGCCGGCATGCTGCGTATAGCCCGGCAACGAAGGACTGCTGGCGGCATCGGCGGCCGTCTGGAAAAGCCCTTGTGCGATATAGCCGAACATCTGATTGATGGGCCGGCCGGTATGCACGTTCCACGGGTTTTGCTCGTATTGTTCATCCATGAACAGGACCTTCGACTGCTGCGCGGCGGCATTGCCGGAGATAAAATAATTCACGTTGCCGATACGATCCTGATAGGTCAGCTCTAGCTCGAGACCCTGATAAAGGTCCCTGCCGATATTTTCCGCCGGATAGTTGATCCCTACGAGGGCGACATTATCGCCTCGCTGCTGCATCACGTCGAAATAGCGTTCGTGGTAATAGTCTGCCGTCAGCAGCAGGCGGTTGTGAAAGAAAGCCAGATCGATACCGGCATCGAATTTATCCGCCTTTTCCCAGGTCGCATTGGTGTTCGGCAGGAACTGAGAACCGACCGGACCGCCTTCTGCCAGGGTATTAGCTGCAAAATTGTAGGTGCTGCCCATGGCGTAGCTGGGTGCCACCTGGCCGAAGTGCTCCCGCCAGATATAGTAGCCATAATAGTCCACATTGGCGTTGCCGGTAAGACCATAGGTGGCACGTAGCTTCAGGTGATCGATCCAGGGCGCCAGTTTATGAAAGAAGCCTTCTTTAGTGACATCCCAGCCCAGGCCGCCGGCATAGAACAGCCCATACTGGTGACCGGGTTCATAACGGTCATACCCGCTATAGTTGGCCGCGCCCTGAACGAAATACCGGTCCTTATAGCTGTAGGCCGCCTTGCCGGCGAAGTTGGTCAGCTCGGCAGGCAGATCGTAGTTGAGCAGGGAACGTTTCTGATCGAACAGCAGCTCCCCATTCACCTGGTGGTCGCCGAAACGGCGATCATAGCCGGCCATCAGCTGGATATAACGATAGCGGGCCCAGGCCCCTGTATTATAGCGGCTGATCTGCGCAACAGAGCTGCCAAAATGATTATAGGTGGTATCCGGCCCGGTTACTGCCTGGTAGACGGATGTTTGCAGACTACGGTTCAAATTGGTCTCGGATTCCACCGATACATTGCCGCCACCCCTCACCCACAGTCCCTTGGTGACCTTGTCCAATTTATAGTTCAGGGTCACGTTGGAGACAACATCGCGGACATGGTCCAGCGCATAGCCCGAACCCACCGTCTGTGCCAGGAGGTTTTGCGTATAGTTGGGGCTGCCGCCATACGAGCCGTCAGGATTTTTTACAGGGTAAGCATTGTTGGGCGTGCTCAGGAGATTGCTGAGGATCGCGCCTGTCGTCACGCCGGGCTGATTGGCATCCTGCAAGCGCCCCATCACCTGTAAGCGCAGGCTGAAATCTTTGTTCACATCTACATCTACCTTGCTGTTGAGGAGGTAACGTTGGACACCCGCGTTGGTATTATAGGTGTTGGCGTTCGAAGTCGCGAACATACCCTGATCGTTCATATAGCTCAGCGAGATCACGTAGCGGGCGATGGCGGAGCCGCCGGCGGCATTGAGGTTGAGCCGGCTTAGCGACGGCGCGCTGCGCAGGATGGTATGAAACCAGTTGACATCCGGGTGACCCAGGGGATCGGTATGGTTGCGATAAGCATTGAAATCGGCCTGTGTATACAGCGGATTCTTGGCGTCGTTGAGGAGGGCCTCGTTGAGGAGGTACGCGTATTGATAAGCAGGTAACGGCGTCGGCAGACCCAGCGATTTCTGGACGCCGGACTCGGCCGTAATGCTGAGCCGGGTAGCCCCCATCTGCGGTTCCCTGGTCGTCACGATCAGCGCGCCGCGGGAACTGTTCTGGCCGAGCAGGATGTTGGACAGCGGGTCCTTGAGTATCGACACGCTCTGGATCGTGTTGGGATCGATGTTATATAGTTCCCGCTGTACGCCGTCCACGATGGCTATAGGGTTTTGACCCGAGCTCGCCGCATGTCCGCGAAGCTGGATATTGAATTGCGAGTTGTCGCTGGGGCCGGCACCGGTGGTATTGGTAGGGACATTACCCAGGATAGCGGACTGGGTAAGCGAATCTATCGCAAAGGACTGGAAGCCGGAGGTCTGGGCGATATTCAGACCGGCGAGGCGGCCTTGCAGAGCAAATAGATAGTTGCTGCCAGGTGTAGCCTCCAACGCCTTGCTGTCTACGGTGGAGATAGAGCCCAGGAAGCTTTCACGGCTGACCTTTTCGTAAAGAACGTTGATCTTTTGGTCCGCTTCCGCCGGGATAAAGATCGTGTCCTTTTTGTCGATGGACGTTTTCGCGTCGATCTCCGGTCCGTGCAGGAAGCGGCTGGTCAGCCGGACAGGCGGCAGCGTGTCGCCCTTGGGACGCCGCTGCTCCGCGTCGAACTGGGGGTGACTGAACACCAGGGGTTGGCCGATGGTTACGGCAAGATGATAATACCCATCGGAGTTGGTGAAAGTGGTTTCGGCATCCCCTCTGGTATGTACGCGGACACCGGCAAGGGGTTTCCCGTATTCGTCGGTCACGAGGCCGCCCACCTGGTACGTCGTTTGCTGCGCCTTCGCCGCTTGTACCGACAGCATAGACAGCGCGATGACAGCGGCGAGATATTTTTTTAAGATTTGCTTAAGCATGATCATTTATTGGCAAGAAAAGGTGAAGGAAAAAGGAGCTGCTCCGCCGGCATAACCTACCTTGGTGGCGCCGGTGACGTCGGTGAAATAATATTCCATGCTGTCAAGGGTCTGGCCGGCCTTCAGGTTGAAGAAGCCGCGAGGCCACATATTGGTCTGCCACTGCCCCTGCCCCGTCGAGACCAGCTGCGTCTTGCTGGTCTGCTCGCATACCTTGATACTGTCCCCATGCGTATAACCGGTGGCGCATAAATAGACCTGACTGGCCGCGCTGAGCGCATTGGAGTCGGCCTTCGCATTGAACGGGATCGTGATAATGTCATTGTCGATCGAGCTGCCGGGTACGATCACGGACAGTTGCGGGTTCACGAAATCCAGCAGGTTGCCAGTCCCGTTGATGCGGATCGGCTTGGAAGGAAAGGCGGTGCCATAGTAGCTCGTAGATGCAGTAGGAGGATAGGCGGTGCTGTGAAGGCCGTCCCCGCTCTCCGCAAGCACATACGCCATATTGAACAAAACGTTATTGGTGCTAACTTTTATCTGGATACTCACGGTCACGGTCTCCGTAGTAGTGATAGGGTAATTATATTGTTGGTTGCTCTGGAAAGCGATCCACTCATATTCCGGGATCAGGTTATTGGCGTGGCCGATGGTCGCCATCATATCGTCCTGCCAGCTCAGGCCATTGCCATAAGGCGAAGGCGTATTCGGCGGGATGAGCGACATGGGCTGCGGTCCCGTCGTCTGATCGGCGGTAAAGGTCACAGTGGTATTGCTCGACGCATTCCAGATCTTAGGCACCAGGATGCCGACGACAAGCGCCGAGGTTTGCGGGTTGTTGGACATGATGGAACAGTTCAGCGTAATGGGAACGACCGAACCGCCGGCTGCGGTCAACGGCTGATCGACGCTGCTGATGGTCAGATTGCAGGCGATGATCACAATGATGATCAATGTACCCGCGATCTTCCAGATCCAGCTCCAGCTTTTTTTATTGATCGGTAAGATTGTTTTTTTCATGTTAGTTGACCTTTTGGAGGGTATATTGATAGCTGTTGGCGGGACAGCCAGGGCTGAAGGTGATTACGATATTGCGGACGCCGCCGGTCACAGGGAACAGAAAGGGCGCCAGGATGCTCTTGCTGCTGTCCGCCGGGGTAAAGATGAGGTTAAACGGATATTGCGGGTCGTCGAAGACCCACTTACCGGTGGTGGTGACGATAAAGGGAAGAAGACTGTCGATCGCATACGTACTGTCGGTGAAAACGATACGGAATTTCGTGAAATCGAACCCGCTGGTCAGATCGGTTCCGTTCCGGGTGGCATGGATAATGCCCCAGGAGCCGGCAATATTCTTCATAGGCTCGTTGGGCGGCGTGAGATGCTCCACCTTACAGGAGAAGACGAATAATCCCAATAAAAGGATGCAGCATGTTTTGATGATACGAGGCATGGCGTTGATCGTTAGTGTTAGTAAAGCGGGTTTTGCTGCAGTTCCGGTGATTTGGCGATCTCGGACAAGGGCAGCGGCCAGAGATACATGGAGTTGGTGAAGTTATGCTTCCTCACCTCAAAGGGCTTATAGGTCGTGCCCGATGAGGAACGGTCTACCTCCATACCATGCATTTCTAAGTTTTGCGTCGCTGCGGCGATCAACCATCGTCGGACATCGAAGAACCGTAGTCCTTCATAAGCGAATTCGATTCGTCGCTCGTTTTGGATCGCCGTACGCATATCGTCCTGACTAAGACCCACGGGCAGCTGAAAAGGACGGAGACCGGCGCGCTGACGAACGGCTTCCACGGCCTGGTAAACGAATAGACTGGGACCGGAAGCCTCGTTGGTGGCTTCGGCGAAATTCAGCAGGACCTCGGCGTAGCGCATCAGCGGCAGACAGCGGTAGGAACCGTTTAATCCATTTTGGGTGACATTCGTATCCAGCATCTTGGCGATATACAAGCCGGTGGGTGTACCAGTGTATACCGCGTCCTGGCTGGAAGCCACGGGCGGGGTGGTGTTGGCATTAAGATATACGCTCACCGGCGCGGGCGGCTGATTATAGAACGGCCGGATAGAAGAGTCATGGATGATCGTATAGTTCAGCCGCGGGTCCCTGTTCCTATAAGGATTGTTTGGATCATAGCCCGAGGCAGGATCGGTTATGGCCAGACCGTTGCTCATCGGAAAGGCGTCCACCAGCTCCTGGTAAGCATGCGGACCGCCGCTGCCGCCACGCGATGGAACATCCCACAATACCTCCAGGTATTTGTTGCCGGGATCCATCATATTGGCGAAGATGTATTCGGTGTTGTAGCGTTGCAGAAAGAGATACATGAACCCATAGCCCAGCTGTCCCGGTACACTATCCACGAAGAGCTGATAGGCATTCAGATTGATCAGGGTCTGGGCCGCATTGGCGGCTAATACCCACCGGTTCGGGTCGGCGTCCGGATAAGCTACGATAGAATCCAGTCCGCCGGCCAGGCCTTTTGCAAAGCCGCCATTGTTGAAAAGCGGGCTGGCAGCGTACAAGAGGACACGGGATTTCAGCGCGAGACAGGCGCCGCCGCTGGCACGCCCATAGCTGGCGCCGCTTTGCGTGAGAGGCAGATTGGCATAGGCCGAATCACATTCGCTCAGGATATAGTTGACGCAGGCCCGGAAGGAACTGCGGACGATATGCAGCGGCGTGGACGCGGTAAAGACAGAGTCGCCGATCAGCGGAACGCCGCCATAGTGCTCCACCATGATAAAATAGTACCAGGCACGTAAGAACCGGGCTTCCGCCTTTGCCTCGGCCTTCAACGTGGCGTTGAAGGGTATCTTATACAGGTGAGCCAGGAACTGGTTGACGGCGCGGATCATGGTGTAGGAGTTGGACCAGGCATCGTTGGGAACGATAGTCGGATTGACCGTACCGGTGGCGAACATGGTAAACCCATTGGAGCTGGAAGCATTGGGCCCTTCCGCCTCGTCGCTGGCGGCATCCAGACCCGCGGCAAAGGTCCCACCGTTAAAGCGCTTGGGATCGGCAGCAAAACCTGCCTTGGTATAAATGTTATTCAGAAAATCCATCGAGAAGGTGCTGTCCCCAAAGACATTGTTGCTGTCGATGTTGGAAATGACAGTGGCGGCCAGATAGCCGGTCTTACTACATGCCGCCGCAAAAAGGAGCAGGACGACAACGTGAACTAAGCAGAATATTTTTCTCATAAGCAAATAATCGTTCTCTAAAAGTAGAGATAGAAACCGATTTAGCAAATTTTTAAGGCACTTTTTTGCTTAATTATTTATTTATGAGGTCAAAATAGTGCTGTTATAAGGTTTTTTGCAGTTTTAGCAAAAAAAAGCCATCTTGTGGATCATGTTTCCGAATCTAGGCTACCTGTTGCGCTGGTTCACAGGCTGGAATATAAGCTTGCCGATCCCCACTTTTGGGTTCTGCATGGCTTTGTCATTTTGGGCCGCATACGTAATTTTCACCCTCGAGTTCCGCCGCAAACAGCGCATGGGCGCGATCTCCCCTAATATCCCCATCGGCCGCCTCATGGACCGCCTGCTACTATGGTGCGGCCTCATTGGTTTTGCCGGCGCCCTCCTGCTGGCGAAGTTGGAAGGCCATACCGGACTCAACTATTTCGGCGGCCTCCTCTTCGGTATGATCACCTACCTGTTCATCCTGCACCGTAAAGGCATCGCGCTCACCACGGCGCTGGATATCGGCAGCCCGGGTATGATGCTGGCCTATGCCATAGGCCGCATAGGCTGTCACCTCGCCGGCGATGGCGACTGGGGTATCATATCATCCTCGCCGAAGCCAGCATGGCTGTCCTGGGCGCCGGACTGGGTCTGGGCGGCGCACTATCCGCATAACGCGATCCGCCAGGGTGTATTTCTTTCCGGCTGCCATGGCGACTACTGCTCAGTGCTGCCGGCTGGAGTGTTCCCTACTTCATTATATGAATCGCTGGTCTGCCTGGCCTTGTTCTTTACACTCTGGACCTTACGCCGCCGGTTAACTGTTCCCGGCTCCCTTTTCTTCGTATATGCCCTGTTCACAGGCCTGGAGCGGTTCCTGGTTGAATTCATCCGGATCACGCCCAAACACCTTTTCCTGGGCCTTTCGCTCTCGCAGGCGCAATGGATAGCGCTGGGGTTTCTGCTTATCGGACTCTCAGGCATCGGCTATATTTTGACCACCTCTGCAAAAAAAGCCTACTTTTATCAATCTATCGTATGTCCAGATCGATCTTAAAAGAAAGTCCGCCATTAACAAAAGCCGATTGCTTTTCCTTGTATGCCCGGTATAAGACCGAGTTCAATTTCCCCGTGCACTACCACGAGGAATACGAACTGAATTTTATAGAAAATGCCAAAGGCGTGCGACGGGTCGTCGGCAGCAGCATAGAAGAGATCGACGATTACGAATTAGTGCTGGTGGGCCCCAATATCCCCCATGCCTGGTTTACCTACAAATGCAAAAGCGAGAGCATCTTTGAGGTCACCATCCAGTTCCATCGGGACCTTTTCCATGAGATCTTTCTCAAACGCAATCAGCTTAATTTTATCCGCAACCTGTTCGAGCGGTCCTTGAAAGGCCTGTCTTTCTCCCGCCGGACCATCGAACGGGTGGCGCCCAGACTCAAAGCGCTGGCCGAAAAAGAAGGCTTCGATTCCGTATTGGAACTCATGGCGATCCTTCACGACCTTTCTTTATCGCCCGACTCCCGCACCCTTAGCGAGGATATCAGCTACAACACAGACCTCATCTATAGCGACAGCCAGCGGATAGACAAAGCCGTGGATTTTATGAACGGGAACTTCAGCAGGACCATCCGGCTGGCCGAAGCAGCCGAGCTGGTGGAGATGGCGGAAACAGCCTTCAGCCGGTTCTTCAAGGCCAAAACGGGTATCACCTTTGTCGACTATCTCAACGATATCCGGCTCGGCCATGCTTCCCGCCTGCTCATCGACACCACGAACCCTGTTCAGGAGATCGCCCAGGAATGCGGCTTCACCAGCCTCACCAATTTCAACCGCATCTTCAAAAAACGAAAGGGATTCGTGCCCAAAGACTTCCGCGAAAAACACGGTACGCCTAATAAGAAGAAGATTGTATGATAAAACGTATTTTCTCCCTGCTCGTCCTGGTATCGTTTGCCCTTTCTTCCTTTGCTTCCACCATCTGGCATGCCAGCTGGATCGCCGCGCCCGGCGCCGACGGATCCGAATACGGCGTTTACTATTTCCGCAAGGGTTTCCAGCTGCCGGCCAGGCCTGACTCCTTCCTGGTGCATGTATCCGCCGACAACCGGTACAAATTATATGTCAACGGCACACTGGTTTCCCTTGGCCCGGCCCGTGGCGACTACTATTTCTGGAATTATGAAACTGTCGACCTGGCCCCATATCTTGTTGCCGGAAAAAATACCGTATCTGCGCTCGTCTGGAATGAGGCACAATATCGACCCGAAGCACAGATCAGTGTGCGCACAGGTTTTATCCTGCAGGGCCATTCGCCGGCAGAAGAAATAATAAATACGGATAAGAGTTGGAAATGTATCCGCGACGCAGGGCATCAACCCGTCCCAGGCTTTTTTTTTGCAGCCAGCAAAGGCGAAATAGTAGATTTGAACCAGGCTGTTAAAGGCGATTGGACAGCCACCGGTTATGATGACAGCAATTGGCCATCGGCGGCTGCGGTAGCGGAGGGAAAGCTGAAAGGCACGGCATGGGGTACTGACTGGGCTTTAGTTCCTTCGCCATTGCCGCCACGGGAAATGACCTATCAGCGTATCCCCGTGCTGCGCATGGCATCCGGCATTAGCGTGCCGCCGGCCTTTCCGGAGCAAAAAACAGCTTTAACGATCCCCGCGAACACCGCCGTCGTTTTGCTGCTCGATCAAACCTATGAGACAAACGCCTATGTGACATTGAATTTTAGCGGCGGTAAGGACGCTGGAATATCATTAGGATATGCCGAATCACTTTTTCTAAAAAATAGCAGCGACAATGCCAAAGGCAACCGGAACCAGGTGGACGGCAAGCTGTTCATAGGGCGAATAGACAGCTTAATTGCAGATGGCGGACAGGGCAGATCGTTTACGACGCTTAACTTTCGCACTTTTCGTTATCTCAGGTTATTGGTGAAAACCAAAGATGAGCCACTGGTTATTGACGACCTTTACGGCACTTTCACCGGTTATCCTTTTACAAGAGTATCGGAATTTAATACGGACGATAGCGAAATAAAGCAAATGCTGGACATTGGCTGGCGGACGGCCAGGCTTAATGCATGGGAAACATATACCGACTGTCCCTATTATGAACAGCTGCAATACATCGGTGATACGCGCATCCAGGCAATGGTATCTTACTACAATACCAGCGATGAGCGCCTTGCACGTAATGCGCTTACAGAGATCGACCATTCACGCCTGCCCGAAGGCATTACCAGGAGTTGCTACCCTACAAAAGGTACCCAGGTTATTTCCCCGTTTTCGTTATGGTATATCTGCATGTTGCATGATTACTGGATGTACCGTGGCGATAATGATTTTATTAAAGACAAGCTGACTGGCGTTCGGGGCATACTTGATTTTTTCAGCAAATACCAGCTGCCGGATGGCTCGATAAAAGACATGCCCTACTGGGCCTTTGTCGATTGGGCAGGTGGCATGGCCGGTGGAGTTAAGGATAGGGATGGCAGCGCCGCCATATATGATCTCCAGTTACTGTGGGCGTACCAATGGGCGGCGGAAATGGAAGCTAAGGTCGGACTCCACGATTACGCAGTGCTCTACGAACAAAAAGCTGCGCAGCTGAAAGCTACTATCAGACAAAAATATTGGGACCCGGCTAAAAAACTGTATGCCGATACCAGAGAAAAAAATGGGTTTTCACAGCATGCCAATTCCCTGGCCATACTTACCGGAATGGTAAGGGTTGCAGATCTGCCGGCGATAGCCAATGCATTGCTTAACGATAAGAGTTTGACCCAATGTTCCGTTTATTTTAAATATTACCTGCACCAGGCGCTGGTAAAAGCGGGATTAGGCGATGATTATATGAACTGGCTGAGCATCTATCGTGAAAATATAGCCATGGGCCTTACTACCTGGGCCGAGTATTCCGATGTCAACACATCCCGCTCCGACTGCCATGCCTGGGGTAGCAGTCCCAATATCGAATTTTTCCGGACCGTCCTAGGCATCGACAGCGACGCCCCAGGCTTCAGCAAGGTCAAGATCGAACCACACCTGGGTAAGCTGACCCACGCCAGCGGCGCCATTCCCCATCCCAACGGCCAGGTCTCAGTCGCCTATCGACTCGAAAATGGGAAATGGAACATCTCGATCACCCTCCCTGCCACAACCACCGGAAAATTCGTCTGGAAAGGAAAAGTCTACGAGATCAAATCTGGTGAAAACCGGCTTATGATCTAAGGAGAATAAAAACGAAAACCAGAAAACTGAACAAATTCAAATTCTGACGCAGGAATTTGAGGGCACGGGAGATGTGCGTCTCAACAGTCTTTATGGATATACTCAGCGCTACGGCGATCTCGCGATAGGACTTCTCTTCGATACGGCTCATTTCGAATACCCGTTTTTGCATGGTGGGCAACTGCCGGACCAGCACAGTTACTTTTTTCTTCAGGTCATTCTCCTCCATGGACTGCAATGGATCGGGCCGGGATTCGGACTCCGTTCTTATGCTTTGCAGGCCAACCCGCTTGTGCTCTTCCGACCGGACAAGGTCGATCATGGTGGTGCTCGCAATGCGAAAGATCTGGGTGAACAAGCTCAGCTCCGGCTTAAGCGACTGCCGGTAGTTCCACAACTTCACAAAGGTAAGCTGCATCCCTTCCTCCGCCGTGTAGGCGGAGCCGGTCTTCTTATACACATACCCATACACCCTGGCATGGTATTCGTCGAATACCAGCCTGAAGGCGAGCTGGTCGCCATCACGCAGTTGGTTGATGGTGTTTGGGTCGTTCAATATGGCAAAAATTACTAAAGTAAAGATACTATTTTCACCCCGCCCACGAGTTCCGGAACAGCTATTTTACTCCTAACACAGCCGTCTTTCTTTCGCTTTGCATCAGTTGGCGGTACCACGGGCTCAGGTCGAGTACGGCGCCGGCGCTAACCACAAACGGCGAAGGGAGCGCTATGCGGCTTCCCTGAGCAGTGGCCCTGCCCATCGGCTCGACTACGATGGTGCTGATCTTGACGGCCTCATTTCCCGCAGAACCTGGCAGCGCAAAAGTCTTTAGCACTTTTAGCGACGCCTTGTCCCTGGTGACGGTGAGCATCCCCCAAAATCCCGGAAAATACAACGGAAAGCTTCCCTCCATCCCCGGTGCAAGCCTTAGCTCGCCCTTGGTAACATCCAGCCCAGCCCCCGTAAGCACATCGGTCGAAAACCAGACCACCGGCCCGGTCATATAGGTGATGTCACCGGGATTCCACAGGTTTTGACACCACTCGAGCCCCTTGCGCAGGTGAACCAATTGAATGTGTTTCATGATATCCATTCCGTCGTCGAGATAGCCTGCCTGTATTCCCGTATAAGCGGTATAGCTTTCCAGGTAAAAAGGCCAGCACTGGGAGCCCCGTTGGTCTATGCCGTGTCCAAGCCGCATATCCCATACCTTATTGGCGTAATAATCCGGGGTATGCGACAACGAGATCGAAAACTGCGCCTTTATCGCCGACTGTACGACGTCCAGCGGCAAAATATCTCCCCAGCCGCAATAGCGGCTGACGAACTGCCCCGCCAATTGACCTGTAAATAAAATACTGTCTTGTCGCCCGGAACCATCGATCTCGCAGCCATACGCAAAAAAACGGCCATTCCAGAGCAGCCGCATCATCGCATTTTGCGACCGCGCATACTGTTCCCGATACTCTTTTGCCCACGCACTGTCTCCTGTAGTCACCGCCACGACCTCCGCCGCCTTTAAGGTAGCGAGCCACATCCCCGCCTCGTAGCTGTATACAGGCGGATGGGAAAAATCATCATAGGTGGTCGGGCCGATAGGGATCTCCACCCCCGGCGGCATTTTGCTTTTCAAGAAACGCATCCCATCCCGGATCCTGCCTGCATATTTTCGCAAATACTGATAGTCCCCGCTTTGTTGATAGTCCTTGACGATCTGGATGATCCAGCCTTCCGTGTTGTCCAGCATCCATTGCCCTTCCGTCGGGACCCGCCCGCCGACCGTACCCATCCCTACGTAATAATGCCCGATAAAGTGGTTGATGCTGCCATCCTCCGCCTGCGCATCCCCAAAGATCTCCATCTCACTCCGGTCCAGTTGCGTAAAAAATTTCTGATAGAAAGGATGCGAACTGATACGCTGGTCCATCGTCCCGGCCAGACCGCCCATCCCGCCCTCGTTGATCGTGACGTCACCCTTCTTATTCAGGATCATATTGGTGTAAATGACGTACGCGCTGTTGATCAGCTTGAACTTATACCAGTCCGGGTAGGACGAATGCAGCACCGGCTCCTGCCATTCACTGGTGGCGGCAAGAAGGCTGTCATGCCGCTCGATCCCATAGCCTGCAACCGAACCAAGATTAGGAAAGAAATTATGGAAATACCGGCCGTAGTCGCTGCCACCACCCCAAAACGAACCGGGTTCCGCATGCTGCCGGTCGATGACTAGCTCGGGATAATACCACACGAGCATAAACCTAAGCGTCTTTCGCTGCCCTTTTTTCAGCGAAGTCCGAATCGCCACAGCACTGCCGCCATTGCGGCCCCCCGGCGTACTCAGCTCAGACGCCCCGCCAGGCCCGAAAGCGCCGTTCGCTACAAACGCTTCCCATCCCGCCCCGGTATGAATATCAAAAGATCCTAAGCTACTCACCGTCCCATCATCAGCCCGCGCCAACACAGCGACCTCATCTACATAGTTCTGAAAAGTTGCCTTCCGGGGAATGATCGGCCCCTCGCTATACTGCCGGACACCCGAAAAGCCCTGTCTTTCATAGGGTGCGGAAAACGTATTAATGGCCCCCCTCTCCGGCCAGTCTTCTCCATTGACAAGACTATTCCGCGAAAAGATCTGTCCATCCATTCCCTGCACGCTCAGCGGATCCCTGATCCCCTTCCCGATGAAATCTTCCCAGCTAAAAGCTACCGATGCCTCCACGTCCGCCCGAGCCTCCAGCTCAACATCGAAGAACGCCATCGGCAACGAGGAATTCTTCACATCCTGCGGCACAAGCGAAGACCAGGCATGAATGGTGCATCCCACGACGGCATCATCTACCGCGAGATCGGCCTTCGGAAAAAGACCGGTATAGCTGGTATGCCGCACCCCATTCATCCCATATTGTCCAACGCTGTCCAGCACAAGACGCCGCGCAGTCGTCCTTCCCGCGGCCTTGTACCACAGCGCAAAAAAAGCCGCACTGCTCTTTTCTATCGGCAGGTGGATATTGTTGAGCCCGATACGCACGAACCGCCCGTTGGGGGCAAATTCCACATTACCCGCACCTATCCCCCCCAACGGTACCCCGCTGCGTGAGGGATGATCGGCCAGCGCCAGGTAGTCGAAATCGCTCCGTCCACCCAATGAGCCGGAAGGAACATACCGCTTGTTGGCCTTGTCGGCGCCATAATTATCGGCTTGGGCCCTCCCTAAAAGGGAAAGGCCCAAACCTACTATAACAAACAAATATCGCATATCGCTAATAGTTCGGATTCTGCTTGATATTGGAATTCTGATCGATAACGCCCTGCGGTATCGGGTTCACATACATTTGCTGCGTAAAGACGTGTGGATGATTCAGGGGTACAGGTGTATAGATCCAGACGCCCGAATTGTCGCTCGGTGAAGAATTGGTGATCTTCATGCCGTGCCTGTCCACGCTCATCACGCTCTGGGCGATACGCCAGCGGATGATATCATAGAAACGTTTATTCTCGAAACAAAGTTCAACCCTTCTCTCGTTCCGGATAACGCTCCGCATCGAGTCCTGGCTAAGGACCTGGCCGCCATAGGTCGTCTCCAACGTAGGCAGCGCCGCCCGGGTACGAACCTGATCGATGGCGCTGTATACAGAGGCATCCGGCCCCAAAGCCTCGTTTTGCGCCTCCGCATAATTCAGCAGCACCTCGGCATACCGGAAGTACACATAGTTCAGCCCGTCTATCGCTCCGCCGGCCGGCCGGAGAGCGGGGTTGAGCGTTTTCTTCAAATAGTAGGCGGTATTGCCTACGTCCGATGTTGCAAAGTCGATCTGGTTCAAAGAAGGGTGCACTTGATCAATGCGGGTATAGATCGTATCGGTAGTGGGCATCCAATCCATTTTGTACGGCGCGCCGTCATAAACGATAAAGTCATAAAAACGCTGCTCCCGGTTGACATAAGGATGCTGCGGGTCATAGCCGGAACCAGGATCGTTGATCGCCCGCCCATTCGCCATCCTGAACTGATCGACCAGCTCCTGCGTGGGATCGTAATTGCCCCAGGTATAGTACTGGCCCAGGATATATACGGTACCACCGAACAGGAGATGGTCGCTTCCGACATTTCCGCCGACATTGTCTACAAGCTGCCTGTCCCAGATGACCTCGGAGTTGTACTCATTCCCCTCTGTCCAGAAGGTCGTCAGATCGGGGAAAAGGCTATAGCTCGAACCTAGTTGGTCCATGAATTTCTTGTTCGTAGCAGCCGCGGTTGCATATCGGTTATTGTCTGCACTGGCGAAGCTGTAAAAATGATTGGGGTCGCTGCCGACCACCGGGCTGGTCGTATTGAAAGCAGGGCTTGCCGCAAAGAGCTCTATCCAGCCCTTTAAAGCCTGGGCGGCTCCTATCGTCGCATGACCCGCCTCGGCATCGCCATGGTTATATTTTACCGGCAGGTAGCCGTCGTTCACAATACTGTCAAGCTGCTGATCGATAAAATCAAAGGTCTGCTCGAAAGTGCTTCTTGCCAGATACAGCTGGTCGTGCGTGTCCGTAGCCTGCTCCTGCGGAACAGTGATGATCGGCAGCCCACCCACATGCATCCATAAGTAGGCATAAAACCACGCCCTCAGAAACCGCGCTTCGTCGATCCGCTTGTTGCGGTAGCTGGCAGAAAGTGTGTTGGGATTGGCATTCACTTGCTGGATAAAGGTATTACAAGCCCGGACGAAAGTATAAACATACCCCCAGTCGGTATAATCGGAGGCGCCGTTATCATTTTCCAGGGGCGTTCCGCCATTGATGCTGGGTCCGATAATGCCCTGCTTCCATTGCCAGGATAGCCAATAAGGGCCGCCATCGTTATCGTCCGTATAGCTGTCCAGCGGATCGGGGGTGCTGCCGTTATTGCTCAGGTCGCCATAAATATTATTCAGAAAAAGGTCGGCGCTGCCTGTGTCGGCCCACTGCGCTTCCCCCGCAATAGAATTCTTCGGGGTATTGTTAAGGTATTTGGTACAGGAGAACAGTGCAGTAAACGAACCAAGACATATAAAAAATAATAGCTTTTTCATGATGGTCGATTTAAAAATTCAGGTTCAGGCCGAAGATGATTACTTTTTGTACCGGATAGGCTTCCTCGCGGTTCGTGTAACCCGTCTCAGGGTCCTCAAAATGCAGGTGACTGATCGTAAAGAGGTTCTGCGCGCTGGCATAGAACCGCAGGTTCCGCACCTTGAAATGCTGAGTGATCTTGTTCGGGATGGTATAGCCGATAACCCCCGTCTTCAGCCGGAGGAACCCGGTATTGCTCATCCACTCCGAAGACTCCCATGGCCCGAAGGTGTTCCCGTATGATGGGTTCGCGGTATTGTTATCATTAAGCGCCGCATAGGCCCTCGGGAATCGGGCATTCTGATGGGTAGGCGTCCAGCGGTTGTTGAAATACTCGTAGCCGGCATTCGTATTGTCCAGGCGGAACGGAATAGTCTGGTATCCCGCGATATTTATGCTGGCTTCCGCCGCGCCCTGGAAGAAAAGACTCATGTCGAATCCCTTCCAGCTGCCGGTCAGCGTAAAGCCATAGGTGATCTGCGGACTGTTCGGGTAACCTACTTTCGTCTCGTCGTTCGCGTCGATCACCCCATCATGGTTCAGGTCCGCATATTTGACATCGCCCGGGTGAAGCGTGCCGAACTGGGTGACATTGTAACCATCGCTCGCATCGATCACGCCGTCTCCGTTTTTGTCGTCGCTGGTCTTAAACAGTCCAAGCGCCTTGTAGCCAAAAGGTGTATTCAAAGGTTTCCCCGTCCTGCTGCGGTTGGGATTGTCCCTGGTGGCGGCAGTCTCGAAGATCTGGATCAGCTTATTCTTGGCATAGCTGAAGTTACCGTTGATACCGAGCCGCAATCCATCGTGGAAGGTGTGCGCCGTTCCCAGCACCGCCTCGAAACCGTGATTGCTCATGATCCCCGCATTCTCCTGCGCCAGCGCAAGACCATATTCCACCGGTACCGTTATCGAGGGCTGTAACAGCATGTCGGTGCGTTTCTCATAGAAGTAGTCCAGTTCGAAGGTCAGCAATCCTCTCCACAGATTTCCATCCAGACCTATGTCCGTCTTGGTGGACTTTTCCCAGGTAATGTTGGGGTTAGCCTCCAGATTGATGGAGGATCCTTGTACCAGGGTGCCAGTGCCAAAGACGTAGGCGTTAGGATTCAACGTATAAGAATTCAAATATTGGAAGGGACCGCCCGCCAGGTTGCCGGATTTACCCCAGGAACCGCGCAGCTTCAGCTGATTGATCCACGGAAGATTATCCTTGATGAACGACTCTTCCGACAGCCGCCAGCCGCCGGAAAAGGCTGGGAAATAGGCGTACTGGTGACCGGGCGCGAAATAATAATGTCCGTCATAACGCCCCGTCGCTTCGAAAAGATACTTGCTGGCATAGCTGTAGTCCAGCCGGTAGACATAACCGACCTGACTGCCGGTCATGCCGGATCCCCCATTGCTGAAATTGGCCCGGTCCGAGGT
>JAMFRX010000295.1 GCA_026224995.1 Puia dinghuensis | reverse complement strand
TTCTCCGTCGATACCGGCTTCTTCGACATCTTCGATTTCCGGCTGTTGAAAGGGGACAGGGCGACGGCACTGTTGAAACCCAATAGCGTCGTCCTGACCGAAGCGACGGCCCGTAAGCTTTTTGGCGATGAGGACCCGATGGGAAAGACGATCGAGCACTATGCAAAAGATACGGTGCTCTTCAAGGTAACGGGCGTCCTGGCGAATGTGCCGGAGAACTCTCAGTTTAAATTCGACGCACTAACCTCCTTCAACACCTTTATCAAGCCGGCCTGGAACGATGGGTGGGGCGGCAACTGGCTGAATACCTATTTTGAATTGGCGCCGCATACCGATGTGGCGGCTATGGAAAAGAAATTTCCAGCTTATCTGAAGCGGCATCTCAATGGGGACGGTTACAAATACTATGAATTGTTCCTTCTCCCGTTGAAGGCGGTGCATGCGCACTCTGCCGACATCGGGCTGGACTATGTGAATGCGGAGAAGTTCGACGGGAATTATACCAATATCTTTTCCGTGATTGCGCTGATTGTATTGGTGATCGCGTGTATCAATTTTATGAACCTGTCAACTGCAAGGTCGGCCGAGCGGGCGAGGGAAGTGGGGATCCGCAAGTCGATCGGCGCACTGCGCTCGCAGCTGAGCGTGCAATTCCTGAGTGAGACCGTGTTACTGGCCTTGCTGGCCCTGGCCGTGGCGGCGCTGCTGATTTGGCCGGCCCTGCTCTATGTGAGGGCGCTAAGCGGGCGTCACCTGGAGATCGTGCTGTGGCAGAATAAATGGATTCCCGTCTTGGTGGTTATCGGGACCATCATCGTCGGTCTTGTTTCGGGTCTTTACCCGGCTGCCTATCTCTCTTCTTTTCAACCGGTGAAGGTCCTGAAGGGTCTGCCGCAATTGGGGAAGAACAAGGGGCTGCTGCGCAATATCCTGGTCGTCGGGCAATTCGCCAGTGCCATCTTCCTGATCATCAGCACTATTTTTGTGCTGCGTCAGCTAAGCTTTATGCGGCACAAGGATCCGGGTTTTGAACGGGATGAGGTGGTGAACATCTCGCTTGACAGGGTAACTTCACGCAAGTACGACGTGTTGAAGCAGATGCTGCTAAAAAACGCCGCCATTTCAGCGGTCACGGGGGCGCAGGACATATTGGGAAGCCATCTCGACCAATCCGGAGTAGGCTTCATGGGCAGCGGTCCGGTGCGCAACCTGAGCACCACGCGGCTTATCGTAGACCCTGATTATCTGCGGCTCTATAAGATACAGCTGGCAGCGGGACGCGATTTTTCGCTTGATAAACGGGACAGCGGGAGTGGAAGAGAATACATCGTCAACGAGGCGTTGGCGGATGAGCTGCTCAAGGATGAGAAGGGAAAATCGAAAGACTGGCTGATCGGCCGGCATTTCGGATTCGACTCTGCGGGCTATATCGTAGGCATAGCCAAAGATTTCAACTTCAACTCTCTTCACAATAAGATCGAGACCATGTTCCTTTTCAATTGTCCCCAATGCGGGTTCGGCAATGTATCCGTAAAATTAAAGGGGGGAAAGACCAGCGACGCGGTGGCCTTTATCCAGTCGACGTGGAGGCAGACCTTTCCCGAGCATCCATTGGAATATCAGTTCCTGGACGATCATTTCGCCGAGGTGTACAGGGCGGATGAGCAAGTTGGCAAGATCGTGGGTATCCTTGCCGGTCTGGCCATTCTGATCTCCTGTTTGGGCTTGTTTGGACTGGCGTCATATGCGGCCGAAAGGCGGATCAAGGAGATCGGCATCCGGAAGGTCATGGGCGCTTCGGTGAACAGCATCGTCTCCCTCCTGTCGCGGCATTTTATCCGGCTGGTGCTGCTCGCCAATCTGATCGCGTGGCCGCTGGCTTACTTCGCCATGCATCGCTGGCTGGAGTCCTATGCCTATCGCGTCCCGATCAGCTGGTGGGTCTTCGTGCTGGCCGGCGTCCTCGCCCTGGGCATTGCGCTGGTGACGGTCAGCATCCTGGCGGTAAAGGCGGCGGTCGCCAATCCGGTAAAGGCATTACGAAGCGAGTGATCCGCCGCCATTCTCCTTATGCTCCTTATGCGCCTGTGCGATATCGTATTCCAGCTCGGCGTCGATGTTCTGCTCTTCGACCTTTTTGGCCTTTTCCATCAATTCCTCATGGTGCTCCTGCAGCCAGGCCAATTGCTTCTTGCCATAGGACCAGCGGGTGAACAGCACATACAGCACCGGTACGATAAATATGGAGATGGTCGAAGAGGCGATCATCCCGCCCAGAACGGTAACGCCAATGGTATTTCTCGAAAGGCCACCGGCGCCGGTCGCCAGTACCAGCGGCATTACGCCCAGGATAAAGGCCAGGGACGTCATGATGATGGGCCGGATACGAAGCCTGACGGCTTCCAACGTGGATTTGAGCAGCTCTTCACCTCTGTCCACCCTGATCTTTGCAAATTCCACGATCAGGATCGCGTTTTTGGCAGACAGGCCAATGAGGGTGATCAACCCGATCTGCGCATATACATTATTGGTCAGGGTAGGCGCAAAGGTCAGCGCTAAGATAGCGCCAAAGGCGCTGATGGGAACGGCCAGCATCACCGCCAGCGGTACCGACCAGCTCTCATACAAAGCCGCCAGGAACAGGAAGACGAAGACGATGCAGAACGTGAAGATATACACGGTCATGGAGCCTGCCTTGATCTCCTCGTAGCTAAGTCCTGAAAAATCATAGGTGTATCCGCGCGGCAGGTACTTGGCGGCCAGCTTTTTCAGGTCATCGAGGCTTTGTCCGCTGCTATAGCCGGCCGGTATGGATCCATCTACCTCCGCCGACCGGAAGATGTTGAAATGTGTGATCAGGGGAGCTGCCTGGGAAGCCTTATAGCTGATGAGCGTGCTCAGGGGCAGCAGCGAATCGCGCGAGTTCCGGACGTAGTACTTGTTCATATTTTCAATGAGGGCGCGGTAGCTGGTATCGGCCTGCATCACTACGTGAAAGGTGCGGTTGTAGAGGGTGAAATTGTTGATGAACAGGCTGCCCATGTAGGCCTGCATCGTTGAAAAGACCTGTGAGATATCTACTCCCAGCTTCTGGCATTTGTCCCGGTCGACGGTCAGGTCATAGCTGGGGGTATGTGCCGAGAAATAGCAGACGGCCGTCGAGGTAGAGGGATTCTTTTTCGCTTCCGCCACAAACTTGTTCACTGCTTTTTCAAAGGCATAGATATCATCCGTGGAGCTGCCCTCCAGGATCTGGAAAGCGAAGCCCGCCGAAATGCCGATACCGCGGATGGTCGGCGGCTGCGAGACCTTCACGGAGGCATTTTTTATCCCGGCGGCGGCGATCTTTTTGTCCAGCACGGCCACTATACCGGGCCACTGGGTCTGGGGCGTGGTACGCTGATCCCAGGGCGTCAGCATGACAAAGAAGGTCCCGGCATTCGACGTGGCGCCGCCGTTGAGGATATTAAAGCCGGAGGTGGCAATATAATGCAGGACGCCTGGCGTCGAGCCCACGATCTTCATCAACTTTTCCATGACCTCCACCGATTCTGTGGTCGAGCTGGCATCGGCCAGCTGGAAGGTGAGAAATATCCGTCCCCCGTCTTCGGATGGCACAAACCCGGAAGGTTTGGTCCTGAAAAGATAGAAGGCGCCGACACACATAGCCAGCAGGAGAAAAACGATAAAACCCCAGTATTTGATGCTCCTTCGGACGCCGTTGGTGTAGTGGCGGGCGATGGTGTCGAATCCTTTATCGAACCCCGCGAAGAATTTATCGACCCAGTTCTTCTTTTTTCCCGGGTCATGCGGTCTGAGCAGGAGGGTACATAGCGCAGGTGTCAACGACAGGGCGATGAAGGCGCTCAGGATAACCGAGATGGCGATCGTGATGGCGAATTGCTGGTATAGCCGGCCGACGATACCCGGTATGAAGCCCACCGGCACGAATACCGCCGCCAGGATCAATGCGATGGCCACGACGGGCGCGGAGATCTCCTTCATGGCCTGATACGTAGCCTCTTTGGGCGACATATGCTGCTCATCGATATAATGCTGCACCGCCTCCACCACGATGATGGCATCGTCGACCACGATACCGATGGCCAGTACGAAGCCGAACATGGTCAGCGTATTGATCGTGAATCCCAGGGGGATGAAGAAGCAGAAGGCGCCCAAAATAGAAACCGGGATGGCGAAGATCGGGATGATGGTGGACCGCCAGTTCTGCAGGAACAGCAATACGACGATGG
>JAMFRX010000294.1 GCA_026224995.1 Puia dinghuensis | reverse complement strand
GGGCTTACGACGTCCCAGGAGATCGACGCTGTTGTCCGGGCCGTGGCGCCCAGGCCCGTGAATGTGGTGATGGGTTTGGGAAAAGGGGCCTTTACCCTGCAGGAACTGGCCGGGCTTGGGGTGCGGCGGGTAAGCCTGGGCTCTTCGCTGGCGCGCGCGGCCTATGGAGCTTTCTTGTTAGCAGCACAGGAGATCAGTGAAAAGGGTAGCTTTACTTTTGCGCAGGGCATCGTGCCCTACGCCACGTTTAACGGCATTTTCAGCGCTACTGGGTCCTCAAACTCTTAGACGGATTGGCCAATGCCGCCCGCATCGTGTGATAGATCACGGTGGCCAGGGTGATGAATAATACCGCCAGCGCTGCCAGTACGAAGGGCAGGACCGATAGCCCCGTATTGTAGGGGAATATCTTCAGCCATTTGTCCATGAACAGGAACGCCACGGGAAACGCGATCAGGCAGGAAATGCCTACCAGGAAAACAAAATTCCTGGTGATCAGTGAGACGATCTCGCCGATGCCGGCACCCATGATCTTGCGCATGGAGATCTCTTTCTGGCGTTGCTGGGTGATGAAGGCGATGAGCCCCAGCAGTCCGAGGCAGGTGATCAGCACCGTGAGTACCGAGAAGGTCGTGAACAGCTTCCCCCGCCTTTGGTCGGCGGCATATTGGGAGTCGAAGCCCTGGTCCATGAACGTGTATTCGAAAGGCAGCTCCGGGAAGGAGGTTCGCCAGGTCTGCTGTATGGAGGCAAGCGTACCCGGGATGTCCTTGCCATCCAGCTTTAATTGAATGTGGGTGCTATTGGGCTGGTAGAACAGCAGCAGGGGGGCGATGGGATTATAGAGGGACTTTTGGTTGAAATCCCTGACCACGCCCACCACTTCGAAGTAAGTGCTGGAGGTATCGCCGGGAAACTTCACCCGTTTGCCAATGGGATCGGTCCAGCCGAAGTAGGTGGCGAAATTCTCATTGACGATGATGCTGTGCAGGGTATCGCCCGGGCCGCTAAAGCTCCTCCCCTTGGAGATCTGCATCCCCAGGGTCTTGAAATAGCCCTCGTCGACGCTGTAATTGTCGACGGCTTTGTCGACGTAGCCGTCTTTTTGCTGGATATGGAATAGGCTATAGCTGATCTGCGGACCGCCGGGTTCCGTCTGGGAAGTGGCGGTGGAGAGGACGTGTGAATTCTTGCGCATCTGGTTCTTGAAGGCGAGGATAGAGCTGCGGATGTCTGTGTTGGAGTTGGCGACGATCGTCATCACCTCCGACTTGTCGAAGCCGAGATCCCTGCCGCGCAGGTAGTTGAGCTGCTTGTAGACCACCAGGGTGCAGATGAGCATGATCATGGCGATAGAGAACTGGGTGACGACCAGTATCCGCCTAAGGGTCACGTTGCTCGAGCTCTTGGCGAGGTTGCCTTTGAGGATATGGATGGGATCGAATTTTGAGAGATAGAGGGCCGGATAGCTGCCGCCGAGGAAGCCTACGAATACGATAATAGCCAGCAGTACCAGGATCATACCGGGCTGCAGCAGGGTGAAGAAGGAAATGGACTTGCCGGCGAGGGTATTGAACACCGGTAGGAGCAGCGCCACAAGGCCGATGCTCAGGAGCAGGGCGAAGAGGGCCGTGAGGATCGATTCCATCAGGAACTGGGCGATCAGCTGCGACTGGGTGGAGCCGGTGACCTTGCGGATGCCGATCTCCTTGGCGCGCCTGGCCGACCTTGCCGTTGTGAGGTTCATGTAGTTGATGCAGGCGATGATGAGCATGAAAAAGGCGACGGCCGAGAAGATATAGACATAGGAGATGCTGCCGAGCTCTTCCGGCTCGAGCTGCATGTCCGAATGCAGGTGGATATAAGTGATCGGGTGAACCAGGTAGTGGATCTTAACTTTGAACTGGGTAAAGATGGAAGCCATGTACTTGTCGTACATGGGCAGCAGCTTCTTTTCGAAGGCAGCGGGATCGGTATGGGGACGCAGGAGTACATACGTATATACATTGAAGTTGCCCCAGTTGGCGTCTTTTGGCAAGGTGCTGGCCGAAAGGAGCATATTGAACCGGATGTGGGAGTTGGCGGGCACCTCTTTGATGAGGCCGGTGATCTTATAGACATCGCCATTGGCGCTTTGCAACGATTGCCCGACTACGTTAGCCGTGCTGCCGAAGAACTTTTGCGCTACGGATTCCGTAAGGACCATGGATTTTGGCGCCAGGAGCGCCGTGCGGGGATCGCCCTGGATAAAGAGGAAGGTAAAGACCCGGAACAGGTTGCTGTCGGCATAGTAGACTTTGTCCTCGTAAAGGTGCAGGTCGCCTTTTTTGTACATGTTCCTGCCTGCGGGGAGGAAGCGTGCCGCTTCCTGTACCTCGGGATAGTCTTTTTGCACGGTGGCTGCGAACGGCGTTTGGGTATAGGCCATCTTGAACGGGTCCTTGTCGACTTCCTGGACGAATCCATCTATCCGGTAGATATGATCCACTTTTTCGTTGAAGCGGTCATAGCTGAGTTC
>JAMFRX010000293.1 GCA_026224995.1 Puia dinghuensis | reverse complement strand
CCGTGGTCGCGAATGCCACCTATATCCGGGTGGGGCTGAATGGAAAGCTGAAGGCCGCGGGCGGCTCGATCGCGCATGTGGGCTTCGGACTGATGCTGGTGGCTATCCTGCTCTCTTCGGCAAAGAAGGAGGTCCTTTCGATCAATACTACGGGCATCCTGCTGCCGTTCGCGCCGGAGGCCAAGCAGGACCCGATGGAGAACCTGACCCTGCTGCGCGGCGCGCGGACGGACATGGGGAAATACTGGGCGACCTATGAGGGGAATGACTCCGTGGACACCAGGAGCAAGAGCACGTATTTCCGGGTGCATTTTGACAAGAAGGACGGTACCGAGCAGTTCGATCTCTATCCCAACTTCATCAAAGTCACCAAGGGGCAGGATGGGGTCTCCTTCAATCCGGACAAGCGTCATTATCTCAGCGGCGACATCTTTACCTATATCACCTATGCCACCACGGGCAATGACAACGATACGGCGCAATTCCACAGCAAGGTGATGAAGCTGGGGGATACCACCTACTATTCCAAGGGGTATATCGTGCTGGATTCGGTGCTGGTGAATCCCGACAACGAGAAATATCATTTTAAGCGGGGCGATACCGCGCTTGTGGCAAAGGTCACGGTCGTCAGCAGGGACAGCGCCCGGTATACGGCTTATCCGGCCTTCTATGTGAAAGACAATGCGCCGCATTACCTGAACGATACGATCTTCCGGCAGGACCTGGCGCTGCAGTTCAATATGATCACGAAGGACCAGGAATTTGACATAGGAATCAAGGAGTCGGCGGATATGGTCCCTTTTATTGCGCTCAAGGTGCTGGAATTCCCGCAGATCGGGCTTCTTCGGCTGGGGACGCTGATAATGATCAGTGGGTTTGTTATCAGTATCTTATGGCGCAGGAAGCAGTCGAAGCTGACAAAAGCATAGACGCACCTGCGGGTTGACTTCCTGCGTTAAAGGGTATTAATATCGGAAGGTTTTTAGTAACTTTAGCATCGATCTATGCGCCTGCAGCTTCTTAAATACCTTTTATTTTTCTGTGTATCCTTGATGGGAGCGGTGGGCCTATATGGGCAGAGTGTGGATACTACTGTCTTACCCCAACCCGTATATGGTCCCAATGATACCATTTTAGTTTCGGCTAAGGTCTATGGCGGGGAGCTGCTTCCGGCCAATACCTTTGCTTATACCTGGGTGAGGGCGCCGATGACGCCGGCGATGCGTCGCCGGGTGGAGGAGTGGACGCGGCTGCGCAATGCGGTGTATGTGACCTATCCCTATGCGCGCCGGGCGGGTTTGATCATGAACGAGATGACTGTGAAGCTGGCGTTGCTGACGGACGAGAGCCAGCGAAAGGCATATGTCGAGAGCCGGGAGAAGGAATTAAAAAAAGAGTTTACTACGCCGCTGGAGCAGCTGAGCATCTATCAGGGTAAAATACTGATGAAGCTCATTAACCGGCAGACCGGCAACAACTGCTACAATATCATCAAGGAATATAGAGGCGGTTTCACGGCGCGTTTCTGGCAGACCGTGGCGTTCTTATTCAGCAGCAATCTAAAGCAGCCTTATGACCCCAAGGGGGACGATCAGGCCATCGAGGTGATCGTGCAAGAGGTGGAGCGAATGTATCACGGATAATTTAATGGATCACCGTCACAGCCGTATGATCTTTTCTATGAGGCCTGTGGTGGAGAAGCCCTGGACTATGGGGTTGATGACCACGCGGCCACCGGCGGCCATGACCTCTTTTGCGCCTACGATCTGGTCCAGCGTATAGTCGCCGCCTTTGACCAGGACATCTGGCTCAACGGCCGTGATGAGCTTCAGCGGGGTGTCTTCTTCGAAGACAATGACGGCATCGACCATGAGGAGGGAGGCGAGGAGGGTGGCGCGGGCGTCCTGGTTGTTGATGGGGCGCTGGTCTCCCTTGAGCCGGCGCGTGGAGGCATCGGAGTTAACGCCCACTACCAGGTAGTCGGCTTCCCTGGCGGCATCGGAAAGCGAGGCGATATGTCCCTGGTGCAGGATGTCGAAGCAGCCGTTGGTAAAGGCGACCGTTTTCCCCAGGAGGCGCCAGCGAAGGAGCTGGTGCTGCAGGCCGGGAATATCATAAATCTTGTGCGGGATGATCTGTGGTGCCTTCATGGCTGACGATTTGATAGTGTGGTTTTTTATTAAGACGCGGCAACAGGATGAAACTGGTGGTGCCGAACAGGATAAAGCTGAGGAACTGGCCGAACCAGAGGAGCCAGCCGAGGGCAAGCCCAAAGGGTTCGGCGGGAATGTTATAGAGGCTCACCGTCTTTTGGACCAGGAAGGGGTAGACGCCGATGCCGCCGGGGGAGACGATCATGCCGACGCTGCCCATGGCCAGGACGCTTAGGGCGTCGAGGAGGGAGAGATGGCTGGTGGCGCTGATGGCGAAGAAGCCGAACCAGGTGCTTAGCAGGTAGAGGCACCAGATGCCGACGGTATAGACGAAGAAGAGCGGTTTGTTCTTCACGTCCTTGACGGAGATGAGGCCCTGCCAGATATTTACGAAGATGGCGCGGACTTTCCTGACGGCGGCGATGTGCTCGAAGCGTTTGAAGGCCCAGCGGCAGGATAAGAAGACGAAGGCGATCGCGGCCAGGCCTGCGGCGATCTTTAGCCAGGAGATCTTCCCGTTGGCGTTGCGGAAGAGGATGTCCGAGTTGCCGGAGGTGAGGGAATGGATGACGTCGTATTGGAAGATGAGGGTGAGCCCGAAGACGGTGACCAGGCAGACGACGTCGAAGGCGCGTTCGGCGACGATGGTTCCTACGAGCTTGTCGGCGGGGACTTTCTCATAACGGGCCAGGACGGTGCATTTGACGACCTCACCCAGACGCGGTGCGCCCAGGTTGACGAAGTAGCCGATCATGACCCCGAGGAAGCAGTTGACGCGGGAGGGGTCGTAACCCATGGGCTGGATCAGCTGGCGCCAGCGCAGGGCGCGAAGCCAATGGCTGGCCAGCAGGAGGCCGAGCACGGGCACGAGCAGCCAGTAGTTGGCGCGATCCAGGGCATCTTTAAGCTGCGCCCATTTTTTGGCGTCCATATCCTTGAGACTTAGCCACACAAAAAACGCTGCCAGGGCAGCGAAAAACGTGTATTGTAGAACGGTAAGTAGTTTTTTCTTCATAGCCGGTACAAGTTACAGCTTATTTCCTTCTTTCGGAAATACGATGCGGGGTTTGAAGCCTTTGGCTTCTTCGAACTCCATGTGTGCATACGAGATGACGATGACGATATCGCCCGCT
>JAMFRX010000292.1 GCA_026224995.1 Puia dinghuensis | reverse complement strand
GCCGGATGAACATCGGGGACGTCGCCATCGTCAACGCCGCCACCACACCGGTGGCAGTGGCCGAGCTGCGCCAACAGCTAAAGCCCAGCTCCATCCTCCTCTTCGGCCTGGAGCCCGTCGCCATCAAGCTCCCGATCAATTTCCCGGTCTTCCGCCTGCAGCCATATGACGATTGCACTTATCTCTACGCCCCTCCGCTCAGTCAGCTCGTCCAGACCTCGGAAGAGAGCAAGCTGCTGAAGAGCAAGCTATGGGTCTGTCTGAAAACATTATTCAACGTATGAGCCTCCGCATCATCTTCGCCACCAACAACGATCACAAGGTCAAGGAGATCCGGACCGCTATCGGCGACTCCCTGGAAGTGGTCAGCCTCCGTGAAGCTGGCATAGACATCGACATCCCCGAACCCTGGGACACCCTCGAAGCCAACGCCACGGAAAAGTCCACCACCATCCACCGGCTTACCGGCGACAATTGCTTCAGCGAAGACACGGGATTGGAAGTATATGCCCTGAATGGCGAGCCCGGCGTCTACAGCGCCCGCTATGCAGGAGAGAACAGGTCTTTTGAAGACAATATCCAAAAGCTGCTCAACAACCTGGAGAACACCGCCGACCGCCACGCCCGCTTCCGTACCATCATCTCCCTCATCTGGCTGGGAAAAGAGCATCTTTTCCAAGGCGTCTGCGAAGGTCATATCCTTACCGCGCCCACCGGCACCGGCGGCTTCGGCTACGACCCCATTTTCGTCCCGCAAGGCGATACCCGCAGCTTTGCCCAGCTATCCATGGATGAGAAGAATTATTATAGCCATCGCCGGAAAGCCGCCGACCAGCTGGTCGCTTTCCTCCGTCAGGCAACAGCTAGCTAACCGGCTGCCCGGCCGCGAAGCCGCAGGCCGGCCGCTAATTAGCCGCCCAACTAAACGCCCAAAAAACAATTGCATATGCCCAGAACCAGATTAGCCTTGCCGGAACATTTCTCTTTCACCGCCGAGATCCCCATCCGGATCACCGATCTCAATTACGGCGGCCACGTCGGCAACGACTCCGTCCTCACCCTGATCCACGAAGCCAGGGTCCAATTCCTCCGGAGCCACGGCTACCAGGAGCTCAACCTCGCCGGCGTCGGACTGATCATGGCCGACGTCACCATAGAGTTCAGGAGCGAGCTGTTCTATGGCGATCCCCTTCGGGCTTCCGTCACCGCTTCGGAGTTCTCCCGCGTGGGCTTCGATCTGTATTATAAGCTGGAAAAAAAGGCCGGCGAAAAATGGGTGGCGGTAAGCTTTGCCCGCACCGGCATGGTTTGTTATGATTATAAGCTGAAGAAGATCGCCGCAGTCCCTAAAGAAGTGATGAATGAGCTGCTGGCTTAGGCATTCCTTGCTGCCAGTTCAACTGATACTGGAGATACTTGTAGAATTACATGGCATGTCAGGCTAATAATGAAAACGGGCTTGAATCACATAGACTGCATCGTTATCGACTTGATAAACAATACGGTGTTCTTGATTGATGCGGCGTGACCAATAACCGGAACGATCATGCTTTAATGGTTCTGGTTTCCCAATGCCGTTAAAAGGATCTTCCTGAATGGACTTAAGTAAAAGCTGAATGCGTTTCAATATTGCACTATTCCCCGTTCTTTTCCAATATTCGATGTCTTCCAGGGCGGAAGGCGAAAAGATGATTTTCATTACTTAGGCGAAAGAGTATCTATATCGATTTCTATGCCTTTGCCCTGCTTAATCTCTTCAATCGCTTGATCTAAACGGGCTTTATTTGCAGGAGATGAATTGAGATATTCGGTTTCATCCATAACGTTGAGTTCTTCATACCGCACACGCAAAGCGTCCAGGAGAGTGCGTACAGCTGCATCCTGATTTGCGTCTTCAATATGGACCGTTAACGTTGTCATATCACAAATATAGTATTTTTTATATTTTATCTGACTATAGAGACCAGGTTTTTCAGGACGATGCATTCCATATCCTCCAGCTTTCCTCCGCCTGCAGGACCAGCATGGCATGCCCATTCTCTACCACCGCCCCGCGGGCTTCCCCCTTCTGCAGGAACAGCGTTCTGGCCGGATTATAGATCAGGTCGAACAAATAATGCCTCGGCCCCAACGCGGCATAAGGCAAAGGCGGACACTCCTCCGTCTTCGGATGCATGCCCAGTGGCGTAGTATTGACGATCAACGTGTGCTCAGCTATCAAAGCCGCATCCACATCGGCATATCCGAGATCCCCCGTATCGGGACGTGGCCGCCGGGTGACCAACCGGTATTCGATGCCCAATCCCCGCAGCACCCACTCCACCGCCTTTGCGGCCCCACCGGTCCCTAGCACCAGGGCCGAACGATGATGATCGCCCAAACGCCCGACCAGCGACCGCTCAAAGCCTATTACATCCGTGTTGTGGCCCGTCAGCACACCCCCTTCTATCTTTATGCAGTTGCAGGCGCCGATGGCCTCTACCACGGGACTCAGCGCATGCAGGAAAGGCATGACCTCCTGCTTATATGGGATGGTGACGTTCAGGCCGCACAGCTCCGCATCGGCCAGCACTGCCGGCAGCCCGCCGATCGACGGCAAAGAAAAATTGGAATAGGAACAGCCTTGTATGCCCTCCCTTTCGAACTTCTCCGTAAAATAACGCTGGGAAAAAGAATGCGACAACGGATAGCCTATGAGCCCATACCGTCTCATTTGGCCGTGTCTTTGTCCAGGAAGAGATGGAAGGTATCACCACGCAGGCCAACCCGCATCGCTTCCATCGCAATGACTTCCGACGGGGCGATATTGCCCAGGTTGACATTGCACCCGATAAGTTCTATGAAATAAAGCTGCTGCGCCTTCTGCGGAGCCTCCCAAAGGATCTTCTCGGCAGGTATCTGCGTCAGGATCTCCTGTACCAGCCCTTCTCTCACTTCGCCGCTGCCACGATATATGCCCACATTCCCGGCTTCCCGGGCTTCGGCGATAACGTAGGTAGCCCCGGCATTAAGCTCCGCGGACATCAGCTCTATCCATTTATAGGGGGGAATGATATGCGCCGCATCCTTGCTGCCTACTTCGCTGAGAACGGTGGCATGTTTGGTCAGCTTCTCGATATAGCCGCACTTCTCAGCATGCGGAATGGTGATGCTGCCGTCGCTGACTTCTATGTGGGTAATGCCATAGTCCTTGCAGATGGCGATATAATCTTCAAACTGATTGCGGATCAGGAAAGCTTCGAAAAGCGTACCGCCAAAATAAACGGGCAGACCATAAGATTGGTAAACCTCGATCTTCTCACGGAGGTTGGGGGTCACGAAAGAAGTGCCAAAACCCAGCTTCACAACATCCACATGCGGGTGCGCCACACTCAGGAAATTCTTCGCATCTTCGATACTCAACCCTTTGTCCATCACCATCGTAATTCCATTCTGCCGTGGCTTCTCCAGCCTATCCGGCATCTGCGTAAGTTTAAAATTCATCATAATAGTTTGTTGCGGAGGTTTTACTTCGGAAATTCTTAGTAACCGCCGCAAAAATAGGAAACTATCTCATATGGATTTATTCTTCTTGTACCTCGCGATGATATCCACCACCGGCTGATATTGCAGGATCACGGGATTCAGCTCCAGCAGCTTCTTTAGCAGCCGAGGCGCCTTGGACATGGCATTCTCCAGCTGCAGGAGCCCTTCCCTGGACCGGCCCAGCGCAAAGAGGACCGCTGCAAGATAGAAGACGAATAAGGGCTTGCCGCCGGTGATCCGGATGGCCGTCTCCACCTGCTCCAACGCCTCCTCGAAATATTCGGCATTGTAAAGGCACCGGATCAGCGCCTCCCAGCTGGAGATATTCCGGGGCCTTATCCGAACCACATTGCTGAAGAATTGAATGGCCTCCTTGAACTCCCCGAGCTGCATCTTGCATTCCCCCATGGCCAGGTTGTACTCCGGCTGCATGGTATGGATGCGCATGGCGGCTTCCAGCTGCTTCACCGCCTGTCCCCATTGCTCCTCGTTGATATAGGTGCAAGCAAGCTTATAGTACAGCTTGCTGTCGTCGGGATTCAGATGGGAGGCCTTACGGTAGTAAAAACGGGCTTGCGCATAGTTGTCCAGCTTGTCATAGCAATGCCCGATCGCCTCGTAGATCACGTCCTCCGGCCTGGAAAGCTCCAGCACCTTCTCCAGGGATTCTATGGCATCCCGGTATTTCCGGAGCCGGATATAGGCATCCCCCATATTGCGATAGGCATAGTCGAACTTTTCGTCGATTGCCAGAGCATATTTATAGGCATCTACCGCCTTCTCGTAGAGTTTCAGCCCCTGGAAGGCGGCCGCCAGGTTGAACCAGGCCAGCTCATTATAGGGCTTTTCGTCGATTATCTGCTGATGCAGCCGGATGCTCTCCTCATTCCTGCCGGTAAAATCGGTCCAGAAGCAGATCTTGTACAACGCCTCCTCATTGGACGGCTCCTGCTCCAGGATCAGCTTCAGGCAGTCGAAGATCTTGTCAAATTCCTCATAATCGTCATAGACATCCGCCAGCTCGAATAACAATTCGATCTTCTCGTCCCCCTCAAAATGCAGCAGCGCGCTCTCCAGCAAGACCGCGGCTTTTTGAGGCTGATCCAGCGCCAGATAGGCGTCCGTCTTGAGAATGTAAAGGTTGATATCCGAGCCATCCAGCAGCTCCACCTGATCCAGGATAGCCAACGCCTCGTGGTACCGGCGGGTGGCGATCATCAGGTCGGCCTTTTTTACAAGCAAGGCCGAGGAATAAGGATATTGCTCTATGCCTAGCTCCACCGCCTCTATAGCCTGGGTGAGATCTTCCGTGTCGTCAAAATAGTCGATAATCCTTTCAAACGCGTCTTCTTCAAGGAAAGAATGATGCCTGCCACTCTTCAAATCCTGATACTGCTTCAACAATTCCTTCATTTCTTCCCGATCCTGATGGTATGGACTTTCTTGCATGTGTTAAAGGTTATTGTAAGTTACGGGAATAAATAGTTCCCCAAAAAATAAATTTCCCCCCTTTCAGGCATGCTCCCAAAGGTCAAAAAGATCATTTCCCCGCGGCAACCTTAAGCACTATAAATACGTATTCTTTGTATTGACCGGTGGTGAACCGGGGAATGCAAGCCTAAAAATACATTCCCCGGTTCACCGATAAAAATTGGCCTTCGGCCGGTGAGCTCACGCTCACCTGGTTCACAAAAAAAGCAGCCAAAAAAGCGTTAAACTGTAACTTAATAGCCATCAGCACGTTAAAGGTTTACTAAATTTTGTGATAGGCGGTTAAAAAATACCCAAATCTTTTTATTACCTTTGTACTGAAATGTTTACACCGACTTCTATAGAACTGAGAAAATTGACGCGCAAACTGCTCGTTAGCACCCTTCTCATTGCTTTGGTCGGTCTTGCTTCCGCCAGCAAAGGCGGCGGCGGCGAGAAAGGCAAAAAGGAAATTCCGCTCAAGACCAATTTCACTCCCATCCGGACGACCAGCGGTTTTACCCTCAAAGCAGGCCCTACCTTTACCGGCAACTACCTCCTGAATGCCGAAAAAACAGCTACCTACGTTTCTTTCAATACACTGGTGACCTACCAAAAGGGCAATAGCCTCTACGTTATGCCTTATCACTACAAGATCAACACTTCCATGTATCTCAACAACAGCGGCAACAACCTCCACCTGCTGGATCTCCGGATCAACATGAGTAAGTAGTTCACCCTCCCACATTCATCTTCTTGCTCTCTTCATAATTCATTTCCCGGTAACCGGAATTGGGTATATCAAACTTTGATGCCGGAACAGGGTTCATGCTGATCGTGCTAAGCTTGTAATGGATCCTCACATTTCCATTGGTGAGCTCATACTCTAACGGAAGGCCGTCCAGGTCCCTGAAAGCCGGGTCATATTGCCGGTTCTCCGGGACCAGGTCCCGGGTATAATAAACGGTGATCGTAGCCCCCGACCCGGTCTGCCCCGTGGCCTTGATACAGGGATAGCCCGCGATGATCTTGGTCTCCGTAGTATTCTTAAATACAATGCCGTCATACATGCGGTTCCGCTCCGACCAGTTGTCGGGATTCAGCCGGATCAGCAGCTTCTGCCCGCTCACCTCCTTCAGGATCACGGCAAACCCCGTATTGGCATCGAAAAGCACCGTAGAAGAGAAAAGGGTACTGGTCATCTCGGAACGGCTCAGCTTACCCTTTATATAGATCGTATGAACGGCATTCTCCGTGGCTTCCGGTTTGTCCTTGTTGGCCGGGCCGGCAGAGTAATCGAATACCAGGGTGAGCTCCGAAACGATCTTTTTCTGTGCCCTTGCCGGAAGCTGTAACAACAGACTACCGCTCAGGAATAGAGTCAGGAAATACAGCGATTTTTTCACCATTTTACCTCCTTATTTTTTACCCGGCCCACCCCGCTTCTGGATCTCTTTCTGCTGCTCCTGCATCTGCTCCAGCCGCTCCTGCCACTTCGACTTGGTCTTAGGCTTAGTCCTGTTCGCCTGCAGCTGCGCCAGGATCTTCCCATGGTCGATGATGTAATTCTGAATGACGAACTGCAACGCCAGGGTGATCAGGTTGGAAACCGTATAATACCAGGTCAGCGCGGATGCCAGCCGGTTGAAGAAGACAAGCAGGAATACCGGCATGATATAAGGCATGTACTTCATGGCCGGATTGCTCTGGTCAGGCGTCATGCTCATGCCATACAGCGAGATCAGGAAGCTGGTGACGACGGCCAGCAGGGCAAAAAGGCTCACGTGATCGCCATAACCCGGAATGGAAAACCCAAAGTTGATGACGCTGTCGTAGGTGGAAAGATCGTGGGACCACAGGAAGTTCTCGCTCCTAAGCCCTATGTTACTATTGAAGAAGCTGTACAAGGCGAAGAATATCGGGATCTGCAGCAATGCCGGAATACACCCGCCCAGCGGATTCACGCCCGCCTCCCGGAAGAGCTTCATCTGCTCCATCCCCACCTGCTGCTGATCATCCCCTACCCTCTTCTTCATCGCCTCGATCTCGGGACGCAAAGCCTTCATCTTGGCTCCGCTCAGGTAGCTGCTATACACCAACGGAGAAGTAAACAACCGGATGAACAAGGTCAGCAGCAGGATCGCGATGCCGTAGCTGGCAATGTGCTGCTTGAAGAAATTGAACACCGGCATGATGATGTAAACATTCACAGGCCGTACAAAAGAATAGAGATTTCTTCCCAGATCAATAATGTGCGTCATGCCCGGCGCCTCCTTGTCTAAGATGGCGAAGTCGTTGGGCCCGTAATACAGCTGGAAGCTAAGGCTCGCGTTAGCCGCTGCGGGGATCTTAGCCTGCAGGCTCACCTCGGCCCTCGCCACGGTATTGCTGCTGTCGGCCGTCTCTTTCATCAGGTGAACGCCGCCGGAACCGAAGCTCTCCTTGGCAATGAGGGTGGTATTGAAGAACTGCTGGGAAACGGAGATCCACTGCACCGGTTTTTCAAAAGTCTTCTCCGTCTTGCTGGAGATATAGTCAAAATGATTGTCCTCGGAGAAGCATACGCTGGCCAGCCGCCGCTCGTCGAGGATATTCTTCTGTGCCCTGGCCAGCGTAGCATGCCAGCCCAGGTTGAAGTTATTTTGAGTGAAAAGCTTTCCAGGGTTGCTGATGTCCACATTCCAGTTCACCATGTAGTCATTGGCCGCCAGGGTAAACACGTGGTCGATAGACTCACCGGCCGGCGAAGGAAGATGGAAGCGGACCGTCTGGCTGCCGTCAGGGTTCCTCGTGACGACTCCGGCATTGAAATACAGATCGGCAATGTCCGAAGCGCCCGACCCCGTATTTATCGGGTAGCTGATCCGGGTATCGCCGCCAGGGCTCACCAGCCGGACAAGCGTGCTGTCGAAAGATTTAAATTTTTTCAGCTCCACATCTACGGGCTGCCCACCCT